>JAUNMV010000075.1 GCA_030531695.1 Bacilli bacterium
AGGTACTACATAAGCATAATCATTTATATTTATTAGATCATCACTTGTAGGAATTGTAGTAATTATACTTTTATTTAGTACTAAAGCTTCTAAATAAGTTACTGGGAAGCCTTCATAATCAGATGTTAAAATTATGTAGTCTGCTTCTTTCATATATGGATATGGATTATTCTTTTTACCAAAGAATGTTACTTTTTTCTCTAGTTTTAATTCTTTTACTTCAGATTCATATTTCTTTCTATCTGGTCCATCTCCTATTATCCATAGAGTGATATTATCAAGTTTATTTACTAGATTAATTTGACGAGATACTTTCTTAGATGAATCATCTAATCTACCTACAAATACTAGTAATGTATCTTTACTTCGAGGTATTTCTTCTTCTTTACTTAGTTTTATTATTTCTTTTGTATTAATAAAATTATTAAATACTAAGCATTTTTCTCTTAAATTCTTATATAATTCTATAAATCCTTTTTTAGATTCATTAGATACAAATAATATCTTTCTAAATGTATTAATATTTCTACAATTAAAGAATTTATAAAACTCTTCATCATTATATACTTTTCTATAATCACTATGAATATAAATACTATTATTAGCAGAAGCCATAAGAGCTAATTTATTGCCACTTAGTGAATATGTTGCGTAGCAGCAACTAAAATCATAATTATTAAAATTAAATATCTTAAATATAAACTTTCTTAATAGATTAATACTCTTTCTAATTATTACATTAGAATTATTACTTACTTTTAATTCTTTTACTACTACTTCTTTATCTACTATGTTTAATAAAGAACCAGTCTTTTCTTCTAGTATTATTTCTACATTATATTTATCTTTGTCTATTCTATTTACTAGATTTACTAAAGCTTTTTCTATACCACCTATTTCTAATGATACAGCCGTGAATAAAAGATCTTTTTTATTACGTTTATCTAAATATAAAATAATTATACAAGCTATTATAGATACTGATGGTGCAGTAATAATATGACCTGTAAAGAAAGCTAAGAATACTACTAATATAAAACTTACTAGAAGCATACATCTTTCATAATTAAATTTATGAGTAGTAATTAATATCTTATAAAGAACTGGTAGTACTAGACTAAAGAATAGAATAAATCCTACTACTCCGTGTGAATAAAATATATCAAAGTAATCCATTTCAATTAACTTAGTTGTTTTATTATTATTAATATAACCTATTCCAAATATTTTCTCATAGACAGAAGATTGTCCATAGATAGCAGCTTTCTTATTTAAGAAAGATAATCTAGAACTAAATATAAAATGATCTACTAATTTTTCATCTTTAAATACTTCAGTTACATTATCAAGACCTAAATAATCTAGATGTACTTCTATATTCTTATAGAAATTAGTTTTAGGTATAACTATAATTAAAGCTACAATTCCAAATACTAATACTAAGAATGAATATAATATCTTTTTATATTCTTTTCTTCTATAACTATTAATCCATAAATATAAACAAGTAAAACCAATAGTAATACCTAATGATAATAAAGGTGTTTTAGTACCTACCATTAGTATTACTAATAGATATATTAAAGTTAATATTGTTTTTATTATTGGTGACTTTTCATATAAAAATATAATAAATATAATTGGAGTTAATATACTTATAATTCCACTTATTTCATTAGCTGAATTATAAAAACCTAAAGTACCAGATTTAGTTATTTCATATGAAGCAAAACCTACTCCTAAGATAGTTGGTATAAATATTAAAATAATATAAGTAAATAAAGTTACAAATAGAGTCATTTTACTTACTCTTATATAATCTTTAATAGAATATAAAGATATTAACATTAAAGGGAAATAAAATGTTTTTACTAAGTTTTGTATTTCTACAAATAAAGAACTATCCTTATAAATAATCATTCCTATAGTATAAAAAACACTATATAAACATATTAATAAATATGGTACTAATAACTTTTTCTTTTTAAATATAAATACACATATAAGCATTATTAATAATAAAAATAATACTTTTATAATAATACCTAAAGTAAAGTTAATATTTAATACATGTAAGCATATTCCTGTTATTAAATCTAATATAGGTTG
>JAUNMV010000005.1 GCA_030531695.1 Bacilli bacterium
ATCACTTTTATCAAACTGCTTTTTTATTAATGTCTACTCTAAGGGGTGCAGTTCAAAAAACTTGCTTTATTTTAATGTGTAACAGGTATTAATCTAAATCTCATCCAACGGTTTTTAACTGAATCATTAACATCTGTTCCATTAGCAACAAATGTCTTTCCAGTTAAGCCTCCAACGTCGTTAGCACCTATATAAATATTTCCATTAACAGCAGGTAAAGGATTACCGTCTGGATCTACTGGATTAATAACTACATTAGCATAGATGAAGAATGTACCTCCACCAGCAATAACTGTATTACCAGAATTATCTTTACCAGCAAATGATATAAACCATTGTTCCCAAGAGTATAGACCAGAAGTCTTTTTAATACATACATCTGATCCATCATAATATGTACCATTTTTAATTTGTAATGGATGTCCACCTTGAACAGAAGTAATTAAATATTTGCCACCACCAATAGATTTAACATTCCATTGTTGTGTAGCTTCACCAGTAAATTTACTATATAAAACAGATGGTTCAGGAATACTGTCAGTTAAAGTCTTAGTAGTTAAGAATAAGTTAGAAGATGCAGCACTCATAATATAATAAGTACCATCTTGAAGAGTATCCATACCATTAGGATTCCAAGCTGAATAATGAAGACCATTTGCAGTCTCAACTGTTTCTAACGAATTAGCAGAATTATTAGCAATCTCAATCCAATCAGTATTATTATTACTTACAAATAATCTATGATTAATAGTATTTTGATTAGCTGTAACATAATCATGCCATACTGCTATTTCATCAACATGGGGATTACTTATGCCATCATAAACTCCACCTAAATCCACTACAACACAGCGATTATTTTTATCACCTTCAGTAGCACCTTGTTTAGTTAAAGAAACAACACCATCTAATAATTCAGGTTTATTAGCAATAGTTGAAAAACCTCCACCAGGTCCATTAAAAGAGACCTGTTTTCCATAAGCTACATTAACTCCATCAACAATAACTTGAATCTCACTCCAATAATTATTATTAATTGTAGCTGTATTACCTGTTCTAGAGCCATAAATACAATCTTTAACATATCTAACAGAATTTAATCTTGAAGTTAATCTATTTGGAAAAACACTTACACTTGTTCCATTATAAGCATCTGCAGTAGTTGCTAATACTTTTTCAATCTTAGCAGAACCATCTCCACTATTAACATCAGATAACATAACTCCATTTATAAAATACCCCGGAGTATAATTAGATTCTTCTGCAGTTATATTGTATTTAGTCAAATTAGCACCATTTCTCAAATAGGAAGATACACCAGCATAACCAGAGATGTAAGAAGAACCTCCTCCAGCACCCCCAGCACCTGTACTACCAGCTCCACCATAGTAGCCACCGCCACCACCAGAACCAGATCCAGTACCATTTAATCCAACACCAAATGAACCAGAATTAGAATTAGCAGCAGCACCAGCTCCAGTACCAGATCCACTATTTCCTAAAATAGTACCTCCAGCACCACCTTGAGTACCACCACCGCCTCCAGCAGCAACCATAATTCTGTGGTCTAAAGTAGAATTCCAAGTACCACCTTCTAGTCTAACATCAGTGGCTCCTCCACCTTTACTAGCACCATCACCAGCACCGTTAAAAGTATTATTGTGTTTACCGACATAAAAATATAAATGCGTATTTTCTTTTAACCAAATAAGGCCAGAAGTATAAGCACCTAATCCACCATTATTAGAACCTTGAGCTCCCCATAACTCAATTTTATACCAACCAGATTGTCCCATAGGAATAATATACTCTTGCCCTTCATCAATTGAATTACTATCAAATACAGTTTCAGTTAAACTAAACCTATTTAACTCTTTTTCAATATTCTCAACAAACTTTTTATTATTAACTCTATTAGTTTGCATTAAACTCATTATAACAATAACAATCATTATACCCATAAGCATAAGACCATATAAGATAGTTGAGAAAGCAAACCCCTTATTATTTAATTTAAACATTAAAACCACCATCTATTCTAAGACTAATTTTAACATATTTATTTTAAAATAACTACCCATTTATCTCCATATTTTTTATTCTTAACACAATTAAATCTATCAGGATAAACTATTCGATCAATAGAATCATTCTCACAAATAATAATTCCATCAGTATTTAATAAATCATATTCACTAATTAATTTAACACTCTCTTCAATATAATTAGTTTTATATGGAGGATCTAAAAAAATAATATCAAATTTAATATTATTATTTTTAAAGTAAAGTAATGCTTCCCTATAATCATTCTTTAAAACACTACAATTATCAATCCCAATATTCTTAATATTATTATTAATAGTATTAACCGCTTTATAATTTTTATCTACTAAATAAGCATACTTAGCTCCATTAGATAATGCTTCTATTCCTAAATTACCACTACCTGAAAAAAGATCTAGTACAACACTATCTCTTATATTATTTTGTATCATTGCAAATAAAGATTCTTTTACTCTATCCATAGTAGGTCTAGTACCATCTATATCAAATCCATCTAACTTTCTACCTTTATATATTCCACTAATTATCTTCATCTTTTAACACATCCATTTTCTTTATTAGTAATATTTTTAAGTTCACTCCTAATTTTAAGTATTATAAAATTAACTTCATTCTCATAATGTTTATACTCTAAATATAATTCATTACTTACAATTTTACTCTTAATCTCCTCACTTCTAGTAATTTTATATTTAGAAATTAAATCTAATAATTCTTTATCTTCTTTAATTAGTTTATTTAAATTTTTAATCTTAATAATATTAGTATCTTTATCTAATTCTTCTTTTAAGATATTTACTTTTTCTATTAACTCTTCCATACCAAGATTATAACACTATTTTAGTAAATCTAAAAATGTACTAATAGTATCTATATTATTAGAAAAATTTCTAATCCTATCTTCTAATGTAACTTTAAAATACTTCTTAGCTTCTTCTTCTACATTTTTTAAGTATCCACTATCTCTATTTAAATATTTATACCAATAAGAATTAATTCTTAAATAATCATATACTAATTTATTATTTTTTATATAGTTAATTGTATATAAATCCATTAATCCTCCATATGATGGTATATATCTCTCGGTATATATGGCTTATCTACACTACCAAAAGGTAATTCTTGTATTAGTCCTATTGTCTTTTGTAGATTTTCTATTCCTTTTTGAAATGAATCTACATCAATATTTTTTAAATTATTAATAATATCTTTTACTCCAACATTATTACTACTAGTAATATACTTATTCCAAACACTATTATTCTCTCCATATATATCAAACAATTCATATAGTTTTTGCCAAGAGATTTCTCCATTTAATACATGATCAGCAAGTTCTGGATGATTTCCCGCAAATATTTTAAAACTTTCTTTAGACATATTATCACCTATAGTATTTTATGTAAAAAGAAAAGAAGTATTTCTACTTCTTACTTAAGAAAATCATCAATTGTCATTAATCTATCATCTATTTCAGATAATGAGATCTTATCTTTCTTTGGAACCTTGTCTTCGATAACTTCTACTATTTTAGGTTCTTCAATATCTAAAGTATCTTGAACCTCATCTGCACTCTCTAAACTTGATACTACAAATGCATCACTAAGATTATGTTTAGATACTTGACTACCTGTAGAATATCTATCAGCTATAGGGAATTCTGTTACTTTAAGTTCAGTAATTTCTCCATTCTTAATACCTATATGACATTTATTATCAATAATAAATGCTTTTAATACTCTATATGGATTAGATTTAACTTCTCTAATAGCTTGAATTCCTCTACGTGTACGACTTAAAATTTCAAATTCACTTAATCTTACTCTCTTAGCAGTACCCTTTTCAGTAATAACTGTTAAGAATTCATGTTTATTATAATCAAATGTAGTTGAAGATACTACATGATCATCTTTAATCATCATACCTTTAACACCACTAGCTTTAACTCCCATTACAGGAATATCCTCTGTCTTAAATGTTAATAAGTATCCTGAATCAGTAATCATCATGATTGTATTATATTCTTCTACAAATGCATCAAGTAATTGATCATCACCTTTTAACTTCATACAACTAGATGCTTTAGAATATCTTTGTAACTTAAAGTCTTTAAGTGGAGAACGTTTAACTAAACCATCTCTTGTTACTGTAATAATATTCTTATTTGATTCAAATTGATATGCAGGTATAGCACTAATTATTGCCTCTTCTGCAGGTACTTCTATTACATTACTTACATGTTTAGGCATATCTTTCCATTTTAAATCTGGAATCATATGTACTGGTATATGTAAATAATTTCCACCACTAGTAAATACAAGTAATACATCTAATGTACTCATCTCATATAAACCAATAATATAATCATTTTCTTTTAGTGTTAAACCATCTGCTTCAGTAGCTTGATATGATCTAAATGAAGTACGTTTTAAATATCCATCTTTTGTAACTAAAACAACAACATCTTCTTTAGGTATCATAGCTTCAGCATCTATCTTAATATCAGTTATTTCTTCTTTAATATCAGTAAGTCTCTCAGTTGGATATTCTTTATTAACTTCTTTTAAATCTCTCTTAATTACATTTAATAATACTTTTTCACTTGCAAGTATAGCAGTTAATCCTTCTATTACTTTCTTTAAGTTTTCTAATTCATTTTCAAGTGCTACAACATCTGTATTAGATAATCTATAAAGTTGTAATGTAACAATAGCTTCAGCTTGAGGTTCAGTAAATCCAAATTCCTTCATTAAGTTTTCTTTAGATTCAGCTTTATTCTTAGAAGCTCTAATTACTTTAATAACTTCATCAAGGATTGAAATACATTTAATTAAACCTTCAACTATATGGAATCTTGCTTTAGCATGATTTAAATCAAATTCAGTTCTACGTCTTACAACTTGTTTTTCATGAGCAATAAATGCATCTAATGCAGAAGCAAGTCCTAATAACTTAGGTCTTCTATTAACTATAGCTACCATATTAAAGTTATAACTAATTTGTAAATCAGTATTCTTTAATAAATAGTTAAGTATTAACTCTTTATTAGCATTTTTCTTAACATCAATAACTATTCTAACATCAGCTGCAGATTCATCTCTTACTTCAACAATTCCATCTATTTTTTTATCTATTCTTATATCATCAATTCTCTTAACAGTTTGAGCTTTATTAGATTCAAATGGAATTTCTGTAATAATTAAAGATGTCCCAGCTTTAGTCTCTTCCCAACTATATCTACTCTTAATAACAATTCTTCCACGACCAGTTTTATAAGCATCTTTAATACCATCAATACCTTCAATAATTCCACCTGTAGGAAAATCAGGTCCTTTAACAAATTGCATTAATTCTTCTAGAGAACACTCTGGATGATCTATTCTATAAATAGTAGCATCTACTACTTCATTTAAGTTATGTGTAGGGATATTAGTTGCATATCCTGCAGAAATACCTTGTGCACCATATACAAGTAATGCTGGAAATCTAGCAGGAAGTACAGTAGGTTCAACTGTTGTATCATCAAAGTTAGGAGCAAATTCTACTGTATCCTTATCAATATCTCTTAACATTTCATTAGAAATCTTAGAAAGTCTAGCTTCAGTATAACGATAAGCGGCAGGAGAATCACCATCAATTGATCCATTATTACCATGCATATCAATATATGGTAGTCTAGTCTTCCAAGGTTGACTCATTCTAACCATTGCATCATAAATTGATGTATCACCATGTGGATGGTAATTACCAATAACATCTCCGACAGTCTTAGCTGACTTACGGTAACCTTTATCATAAGTATTCTTCTCTTTATGCATTGAGTAAAGAATACGTCTTTGTACCGGCTTTAAACCATCTCTAGCATCTGGTATAGCTCTATCTTGAATAATGTACTTAGAATATGAACCAAATCTCTCACCCATGATATCTTCAAGAGTATAGTCAAATATTTTCTCTAGTACTTCTTCTGTTTCTGTCTTCTTTTTTGCCATATTTTTCTACCTCCTAAATCTCATAATCATCTTCAAGTGAGAATTCTACATTCTCTTCAATCCATTCCTTACGAGGAGGTACATCATCTCCCATAAGTATAGATACTCTTTTTTCTGCAAGTTGAGCATCTTCAATATTAACTCTTATTAAAGTTCTACTTCCAGGTTTCATTGTAGTTTCACATAATTGGTCTGCGTTCATTTCACCAAGACCTTTATATCTTTGAATATCACAACGTTTACCTTTAGACTTTTCTTTCATTTCTTCAACAGTATATGCATATTCTACTTCTTTACCAGTTTGTATTTTAAATAACGGTGGTAAAGCAACAAATAATCTTCCATCTTCAATTAATGGTTTCATATAACGATAGAAGAATGTTAATAATAAACATTGAATATGTCCACCATCTTCATCAGCATCGGACATGATTATTACTTTAGAATATTCACAATCTTTTATATCAAAGTTAGATCCATATCCAGCACCGATTGTATATATCATTGTATTTATTTCTTCATTTTTTAATATTTCATCTTCACGAGTCTTTTCAGTATTTAATACCTTACCTCTTAAAGGAAGTATTGCTTGATAAGCTCTATCTCTACCTTGTTTAGCAGAACCACCGGCAGAATCTCCCTCGACTAAGAATAATTCTTTCTTAGTTTTATCCTTACTTTGAGCAGGAGCAAGCTTTCCGGATAAACTTCTTTCTTTTGTATTTTTCTTAGTACCCTTACGAGCATCTTCTCTTGCTTTTCTAGCAGCTTCTCTTGCTATCTTACTCTTTAAACTCTTATTAATTATATCAGTAGCAATAGCTCTATTTTCTTCTAAATATATTCGTAAGTTTTCAGTAACAACATTCTCAACTGCTGCCTTAGCTTGAGGAGTACCAAGCTTACCTTTAGTTTGTCCTTCAAATTGAAGTATACCTTCAGGTATTTTTAAACTTACAATTGCAGTTAAACCTTCACGAACATCACTACCATCTAAACTACCAGCATTACCTTTAATAAAACCATTACTTTTAGCATAGTCATTAAACACTTTAGTAAGTGCTGTCTTAAATCCAACTTCGTGAGATCCACCATCTATAGTTTTAACATTATTAACGAAACTAACAATATTTTCATTATAAGTATCAGTATATTGCATAGATATTTCTACATCTATCTTATCTCTAGTACCACTAAAACTTAATACATTGTGTAATGTGTTTTTACCTTTATTTAAATCTTCAACAAATTCTTCAATTCCTCTTTCATAATGGAATTTAGCACTTCTTTCATCTTCTTCATCAACTACTTCAATAGTAATACCTTTAAGTAAGAATGCAGACTCTTGCATTCTCTCACATACAGTTGTAAAAGAAAAATTAGTTGCTGAGAAAATCTCAGGATCAGGTAAGAATCTAACAGTAGTACCAGTACCTCTAGTTGGTCCTACTACTTTTAGTGGAACTTTTACATGACCACCATTTTCAAATCTAATATAGTGTTCTTGTTTATCTCTTTTAATAGTAACTTCCATCCATTTAGATAATGCATTTACTACTGAAGAACCAACACCATGTAATCCACCTGATACTTTATAACCATCTGATTCAAATTTACCACCGGCATGTAATACTGTATAAATAACTTCTGCAGCACTCTTACCAGATTCATGCATATCAACAGGTACACCACGACCATGATCTTCTACACTACAAGATTTATCAGAATGAAGAGTAATTTTAATATAATCTCCATATCCATTTATAGCTTCATCAACAGAGTTATCAACAATCTCCCATATCAAATGATGTAGTCCTCTCTTATCAGTAGAACCGATATACATACCAGGACGTTTTCTAACAGCTTCTAAGCCTTCTAGTATCTTAATCGATTTCGCATCATAACTTTTTTCTGCCATATTGTTATCACTCCTAATAATTACAATTTTTATTATAACCAAAGAAGAAATATTTTTCAACTTTGAATTTCTTTTATTTACTTATATTTCAACAAATACTAACCATCATCTTAGGCCTAATAATCATAACATATAATTATTTAATAATTCAAGCAAAATAAAAGTTGAGATAATACTCAACTAAAATATTTTAATTACATAAAGTCATTTCCACAACAATATTACCATCAACATCCTTAAAAGCATTTTCAATGATAGATGTACTATTTTTCTTAATTAAGAATTCCATTTGACCATAATTAAGTTGAGAAAGTGGTTCGATATAAGCACCATAATTAGCATCATTAGGAACTCGTATCTTTAACAAAACGTTGTCATTTTCAGATATAAAAGAGGAGGCACTAAATTCCAATAAAGAAGAACTCATATATGATTTATCACTATAAGTTTTACCAATAAGAGATTTTAAATCACTAACATCGTCAAATTGAGAAGTAAGTGCATCTAACCCAACATTTCTATAAGTTACAATCTCATGTTCTAACTTTCCAAATTTTTCTATTGCAGAATCTAAATTTGTAGAACCTTCAGATAATCCTGACCTCATCATATCATTCATTGTTGTTTTGCCATCAAAAGAGCCAAAATCCTTAGCATAAATCATAATAGAAGTTTTCTCTCTTTCTGTTAATTTTTCAATCCATCTATTTTGAATAGAATTTGAGTAATTATCTACTAAAGAATTATAAGTAGATAATTGATCTGCATTTAGATAAGATTTAGCCATAGAAATAGTGGCCTCATCGCCATGATATAAATCTCTCTTAATATTTTGATAATCAAACCAATCAATTTTACCTTTTTTCACTTGTTCTTGCATATTTCCAACTAAATAAAGGTTACTATCACCAAAATATTCTGCAACTTGATTATAATTATCAAAACCAGAAGGAATAGAACCTAATTGCTTTAAGGTTTTCTCATTTAGTAATCTTCTTGCAGATTTAGTATCAACATAAGCACCAATGCCGCTGCCTACAGCTGCAAGCCCTAAAGAAAAAGCTAATTCTGTTCCTCCAAACTTAATTAAATCATTTAAACTTTCATCACCAATAGCATAATTAATTCCATGTTTTGTAACAACAGCACCTGTATCCAATAAAGTATCAATCATAAAAAAATTCCTTGCAAAATTTTTTCCAAAAGATGTACTTAAATCTGAAGTAATTCGAGCATTATTAGCAACAGAAACACCTGATTTCAAAGCATTAATTCCATTATATATACCAGCGCCTAATTGCCCATACCCATAAAATTCTGCGGCTCCACCTACACCGCCAACTATAGCTTTACCAAATGACTTTTTGTAATTATAGTTTTCACCAAGATCTATATTAACACTTTGAGCATATTTTTCTTCCTCACTACCAACACCATAAATAGCACCAATAGCAACAGCAGCGGTTCCCCCACTTAAGACAGTTGCAGCCGTAGCCAAAGCAATTTTCGAAACAAATTCTGTGCCTACTTGAATACCTTCTGCAGCTGCACTATCATACTTCAAATTAGACTTTAAGTTAATAAATTTACCAATTGACGTATCCTCGTAAAAGGAACGATTATTATCACCAACTATATCCTTACGAATAAAATTCATAGTAGAATTTTTAATATTTTCTGATACATCACGATTAAATAAAGATGTCCATCCACTAATAGACATTCCTCCAATGTATGAAACACCATCAATCACTGTTTCTCCAACTTTTAAAATACCATTTTCAACACTTTTTTTTGTAACAAATAAAGTTGCACCAGTTTGAACAAAAGCCTCACCTAAATCGTAAAAACCTTCTCCCCTAAATACAGAACTTATACCATTTCCCCAAGAACAGCAAGTATCTTTAATTGCATTAAATGTACTGCTAAAAAAGCCCTCCTTTTTTTCAGACTCTTTTTCTACCATTGTTTCATTTATACGAGAATTAATTGCAATCATATTTTGAACTAAATGTATATTATCTTTAATACACTTGATATAATCTTCAATAATAGCTATTAACTCTGACTCATTTTTAAAAGAATTAGGCATCTGGGTTCTTAATTGCGATAGTAAATCACTATTGTCAGAAAAAAGATCTATAGACTCACTTAACTGACTATGTGCTTTATTAAATAATTCTATATTAAATTCAAACATAAGTCACCTATCTTTCAAGACGCAAAGCCTCATTATATTTCTCTGTCAATTGATCTAATTTTTTTTCTAAAGAATAAACTTGATTATTAAAATCTTCTATATTATAAGAAATATTCTTTGATAACATATCTATCACAGATAAATCTTTATTTAAATTATCATAATTAGATAATAATAAGCCATTATCTAACGTATTTCCATCACTGACATATCCACCATCTAAAAAAGCTAAGTATGCACCTTTTATACTATTATTTGTATCATCAATAATTTCACTAAATTTTTCTAACAAACTTAAATAATTAGCATATTGCTTGCTCTTATCTCTAATACTTTGTAATTCGGCTGAAACTTGATTAATCTGATTTTTATAAAAAGATGAATTTTCCATATTATTGATTTTTTTTCGTTAATTTATCTAGTTTTTCTTTAAATTTTTTTTCTTCTTCATCAGAATAACCAAGGGAATAAATTTTTTCAATTTGATCATGATTAAATAATGCCACATTTTCTGAAGAAACATTTCCCTCTGGATATAAACATCCACAGTAATCAAACATTCCAGCATTTTCATTTTTCGTAACTATACAAAACCCCGTAATCATTAATCTTTTTTTACCACCTTTAAGTAAAACAACAGTACCTAAAGGAAGATATTTTTTATTTTCCATATAATCTCCTTATTTAAAAAGCGGTAATAAATACCGCTTTATTACTTTTATGATAATTGTTGAATATTACTTACTGCTATACCTAAATTATCTCTTGCTTCAGTTAAATATTTACTATAAGTATCAGCATTTTGACTAAATTCATTAAATGCAGCTACAGCTGATTCTCTATCAGATCCTGCTGTCCAATTTTGTAATAACTCATCTTTAATAGAAGAAAAACTATTTTTAAAATTATCGTACTCAGAGCAAACTCCTTGAAGACTAGCATAATCACTAGCAGCAGCTGGGTCAACATAATACTCAGAAGTATCAGCACATTCTGCTAAAGCAGCTGCATTTGGAACATTTTTATTTAAAGTAGCTCCAACATTTCCGCCACCACCATTCATATTTCTAACTTCCTGAATAGCTACTATTCTATTACCTGCAGAAGCTGAAACAGTAATTGCATCAGTAACAATAGCTTCTAAAGCCTTATGAACAGCTATTAATTTATTAATATTGTTGCTTGCGTCGCTACCAACCCAATGAGCTTTTAAGTTGTTAATAGTCTCTGCAAGACGATCAACTAATTCTCCTCCTGTTTCTGTTCCTAATCTATTTAGATCTTCACATTGTGAATATCCTAAATCCAAATTACTTACATTAATATCCATATAATTAATCCTCCCTATCTTATAATTAGATTTTATAGTATAATTACATTAACAGTCAATAAGTTTTACATATAAAGGAGTAAATATGAATAAAGAAGAAATAATAAAACTCTTAGGAGAAAACATAAAACTAGATATTTTATCAGAGTATATAACTCAAAATGAAATATTTTCAAAAGCCCATAATAAAAGAATAAATTATCAAAAGTATATATTAGATACTGAATCTAAAATAAATTCAGTAATCCATAAAAGTAAATTCTATTTATCCGAAATGACTACTTCAGTTATAGGAATAATCCTAGTATTTATAATTCTACAATATATATTAAAAATTAATAATATGATTATCTTAGTAATAGTATCAATCATATTAGGAGGAATAATTGGTCATTTCTTAAGTATTCTATCTGAAAAAATAGCTAGAACTTTAGAAAAAGACAATCTTCTAAAATTAGAAGAAGAATTACATGAAGAAAAGCAAGTGGTAGAAAGCTGTAAAGTAGTAGAAGATAACTATAATGAAATAATAGAAGTAGTAAGAAGAAAAACTCATAATAATCTAGATAAAATTAAATTAAATTATGATGGGGACATCTACCTACTATCAATAATTAATTCTTATATTTTATTAAAAACAGATAAATGTAATAATATTAGAGAATGTGAAAAATTTATTCAAGAAAATGATTTAAGAAAGAACGATTATAATATAGTTTTATATCTAGAAAAGAATGAATCTTTCGAAGAATATTATAAGAGATATATTGATGAAGCAAAATTTGGTTTAGATAAAAAAGAAAGAGATATTCTAAAAAATATCTCTCCAATTGATAAATCTTATCAAGATTCAATTATAAGAACAACTAATGAATGTAAAAATCTAATAGACTAACAAGTCTATTTTTTTATTCCATATCATCTAACTTTTGATATATTTTTTTAGTTGCACTCTTAAGTGTATCTTTCATACTCTTTTTAGCTTCTGGATGACACATCATATATTTATATCCCATAAAAGCCATACTAGCTACTGCAACAATTGCAGCCATTCCCATTGTTTTATCTTCTTTCATTATTTCACCTCATATATATTTTGAGGAAAAATAATTATTTTATACCATTAATTAAATAATCTTTTATAGTAGTACGTCTAATATCAACTTCTTTATTATTAGCAGCTATTTTTAAAGCATCTAAATCTCCAACTATAAACAAGTTCTTCTTACTTCTAGTAACTCCAGTATATACAAGTTTTTGATATAACATCTTATTATAATTTTTTACTATTGGCATAATAACTACTTTAAACTCAGATCCTTGAGCTTTATGTATACTTATAGCATAAGCAAGTCTAAAATTACTAAAATTAGATGGTGTATATCTAACGGTATTATTATCAAAATCTATTTCTACTTCTTTTTTAGGATTAGTAGTTATCTTAGAAATAATACCAATATCTCCATTATATACATTATCATCAGGCATATTAGTTAATTGAATAACTTTATCCCCTTCTCTAAATATAACTTCACCTATTCTAATTTCTTTTTTAACTTTATCTTTAGGATTAAATATTTCTTGTAGATGCCTATTTATTTCATCAATACCTACAATAGTCTTATACATAGGTGCAAGTATTTGAAAATCTTTATAAGAATAATCTTTATAAGTCTCACTAATCTCCATAATATTAGATATAACACTATCAGGATTACATTTAATAAATGTTAAATCATCATCTTCATTAAATATACCTTCATCAATACTAGAATTTCTAATATCATAAGCTAAACTAATAATATTAGAGTCTTTACCTTGTCTATATAATTGTTCTAATTTAACTACAGGTAATTTTTCACTACTAATTAAATCGTGTAATAATTGTCCAGGAGAAACTGATGGTAATTGGTGATCATCCCCTACCATTATAATTCTACAATTAGCACTTATACCTCGAAGTAATGATGCCATAAGCATAGTATCTACCATACTAGACTCATCAAGAATAACTAATTCTACTTTACTCTTATTATGTTCATTTACTTGGAATTTACCAGTCTCTTTTTGCCATTTTAAAAATCTATGAATAGTAGAAGCTCTAAGTCCAGTAGTCTCAGTCATACGTTTAGCTGCTCTACCTGTAGGAGCAAGCAAAGCAACACTATCTTGTAGTTTTTCATAACTTAATTTATTAAGTTGTCTATGTACTTCACAAATACCTTTCATAATAGTAGTTTTACCAGTTCCAGGACCACCTGTTATGATCAGAAAATCTTTTTCATAACTACTTATAATAGCTTCTCTTTGTTCCTCATTATATTTTATTCCATAGAAATCTTCTAAATCTTCTATTGTTAAATCTATCTTTTTATTTACTCTACCTTCATTAGATGCAAGTAGTCTTAATCTTTTAACAATTAAACATTCTGCATCATACATAGCTTTTAAGTAATATCTATCATCTTTAATAACTATTTTAGAATCTACTTGTAAAGAAACAAGTGCCTTATCAAATTCATCTTGTTCAATACTAGTACCTAATACTCTAGTTAAGTAAGAAGCTATTTCATTATAAGATAAATAACTATGACCATAAGTATTACATACTTCATCTATTATATAAGTAATACTTGCTTTTATTCTTATTAAATCATTCTTAGCTATACCTTTATTTAAAGCAATAGTATCTATCTTTTTAAATGTCATATCAAGAATATCATCTACTAATCTATAAATATCTTCATCAACAATACTTATAGTCTTTCCCTTATAATGATTATAAATAATCATAGAATCTTTAGTAGAAAAGCCACACTTTTCTAAGTATAAAATAGTTTCATAACTAGATTCATATTCTTTTAATTTATTATATAAAGTATCTACATTAGCTTTAGTAATACCCGGTATTAATATAAGATTATCAGGATTTTCTAATATTAGTTTTAATGTATCATTACCTAATACATCTACTATTGCTTTAGCTTTCTTTTCACCTATACCTTTAAATAATCCACTAGTTAAAAACTCTACTATAGAATTCTTTTCTTCTGGTCTACATCTATCATATCTAGTAACTGAAAATTGTTCTCCATACTTTTCATGTTTGACCACTTCACCATACATCATATAAGTATCAACTTCATTAAGTTCATGAAAATAACCAGTAAATGTTATTGTTCTACCTAAATAATCAGTTAATGATTCACTATCAGTATCATGTACTTTAAATAATCCTATAGTATAACCAGTACTATTATTTTGAAATATTGTCTTTGTATATTTTCCTTTAATACTAACTTCCATGATACCTCCTATTCTTACTCACATATTACATATGGGTATTCTATATCTTTTACTTTAACAGTAACAATTTCATTATGTTTAAATTCACCTTTTATTTTAGCATATAAATAATTACCTGTATGACCATAACTATAACCATCTATATACTCTTCTATTAATACTTCTATATCCCTATCAATATATTTTTTCATATAGTTAGTCTCTAATTCATGAGATACTTCTATTAAACGTCTAGCCCTATCTTTTTTAACTCCGTTATCTAGTTTTCCTTCCATTCTAGAAGAAGCAGTACCACGACGTTCACTATATGGAAATACATGTAATTTAGTAAATTCTAATTTTCTACATGTATCTATAGTAGTTTGAAATAACTCTTCACTCTCTCCAGGAAAACCTACTATAACATCAGTACTTATAGATATTTCAGGTCTAATACTTCTAATTTCATTAATCTTTTTAAAGAAGAAATCTAAATCATATTTTCTATTCATAGCTTTTAATATTTCATTAGAACCAGCTTGAATAGGTATATGTAAATGATCTACAAGTACTTTTGAATTTCTAAGTACATCTAAGACATCTTCATTTAATTCAGTAGTCTCAATAGAAGATATTCTAAGTCTCTCTAAACCATCTATTTTAACTAATTTATTTAATAAATCTGCAAAAGTAGTATCTAAATCTACTCCATAACTACCAGTATGAATACCAGTAAGAACTACTTCTTTATAACCATTCTTAACTAAATCAGTAACTTCTTCAATTACTTTAGATTCTTCTTTACTTCTACATTTTCCTCTTACAAAAGGAATAATACAATAAGTACAGAAGTTATCACAACCATCTTGTATCTTTACAAAAGCACGAGTTCTACCAGGGAAGTCTGTAATATACATATCTTCAAATTCTTTAAGTCTTCCAGTATATTGTTTATTAATAATCTCTCTAGTTTTAAAATATTCATCTAATAAGTCTACTATCTTAGCTTTATCTTTATTACCAATAATAATATCTAATCCATTTTCACTATACTCAGGATTAGCCGCAATAAAACATCCCATTGCGACAACACAAGCATTAGGATTTCTTTTAATAGCTGCTCTAATCATCTTTCTACTCTTAGAATCACTATTATTAGTAACAGTACAAGTATTAATAATATATACATCACATATATCTTCAAAATCTTTTATTGTATACCCTGCTTTTTTTAATTCATTTATAACAAACTCTGATTCATAAGTATTAACTTTACAACCTAAAGTAAGTACTCCAACACTTCTCATATTAATCCCCATTTCTAAATAAACTCTTACATATTATAGCACACTTCTACCAATAAAAAAACTTGAATAATCAAGTATTTTTAATATTCATAAATATATTTAAACGTATAAAAAAAATTACTAATTTCTTAGTAATTTTATGAATTTAATCTACTTTGTAAATCTTTAAGTGATAATAAGAATTCACTAGTCTTTTGTAACTCTTCTTCTGTTTGAGCACCATTTCTACTACCAGTACCAAATACTGAAGAGAATATCTCTGTTTTAACAGTTTTCTTAATACCCTTATAAGCATCATTATTAGTATTAGTAGTATTATTAAATGTCATTTGTTCTTGATGAATTTCCTCAAGTACTGGTTCTTCTACTACAACAGTATCTTGAATAGATGGTTCTTCTGCATTCATAACTTGAGCTTTTCTCATCTCTAAGTCTTGTAAACTAATAGGTTCATTACCTTCATCAGCATATTGTGTTACTTCATTAGCAGCATACATTTCTTCACTACGTTTATTTAATTCTTCTAAACTTATAATAGCATTTTCTTCTTGAGCAGTTTCATATGCCATTATATCTATTCCATCTCTTTGAGCTTTTTCTGCTTTTTCTAACTCTTCAGCTAACTTAATTAACTCACGAGTAGCTTCTTCTCTATCTGGTTCAGGATTAGTATAAACAATTTGTTCAATTTTATCATGCACTCTATCTATTTGAGCAGTCATACTCTCTTCAACAGATTCTTCTTGTACATCATCCATATTATCAATAATTAACTCTTCAATAGTACCTTCTTCTACTACAGGAGCAGCCTCTATTACAGGAGTTTGTTCTACTACTGGTGTAGGAGGAATAAAATCAGCCTCTTCTACAGTATTAACAGGTTCCTCTACATGTAATTCTACTAATTGTTCTTCTTGTACAGGAACTGTAGAATTATCGTCTTCAATACCCTCTTGTAATCTTAAATTAACATCTTCAACTAATCTATTTAACTTTCTAGTATTTTGTTTTCTCTTTCTCTTATCATAACTTTTATCTATTATAAAAATTGCTAAACAAATAAAGATTGCAATACCAACAACTATGTATACTACAATAATCTCTTTAGATGTTAAGAATTCTACCATTTCATTCATTATGTGTACACCTCTTCAATTCGACAGTAATAGATTTTATTCTATACTTAAATTAATAATACCACAAAATTAAATTAAATACATATTTTTTTAAAAATTTAATATTATTTAATATGAAAAATTCTCTATTTAAATCAATAATAATATTAATTATAGGTGGCTTAATATCTAAACTATTAGGTATGATTATTAAAATTATTCTTACAAGATCTATATCAGCATATACCTTAGGTACATATATGATGCTTACACCTACAATACTTTTAATAATTAATTTATCTGGTTTTGGTATACCTACTGCTATATCTAAATTAGTATCAGATAAAAATTATAATAATAAAAAAATAATAATATCAAACATCTCTATAGAAATAATAATAATGATTATTCTATTTATAATTGCTCCATATTTATCAAATAATTTATTAAAGAATAAAGAATTATATTTAGGAATAATATCTATAGCTTTATTAATACCATTTACTACAATCTCATCTATTATAAAAAGTTATCTATTTGGTAAAAACAAAGTATTCCCAATAACTCTATCAAATATATTAGAGCAAGTAACTAAATTATTAATATACTTATATTATCTACCTATAATTAAATATAAAAGCACTAAATATATAATAGTATTTTTAATCACAACTAATATATTTGTTGAAATAATAGAAATAATTATAATGCTTCTATTCTTACCAAAAAATATAGATATAAGAAAAAGAGATTTTATACCTAATCTTTATTATATAAAAAGCTCACTATCTATATCTATTCCTAATACTGCATCCTCTCTAATTAGTAGTATAGGTATGTTTTTAGAGCCAATTATACTAACAAATCATCTACATTATATAGGTTATACTAATAAATATATTACATATAATTATGGAATAATTAATGGTTATGTTATACCTCTAATATTATTACCATCTTTTTTTAATACTTCTATATCAAGTGCTCTACTTCCAAGAGTATCTAAAGACTATTCAGTTAATAATATAAAAGGAGTAAAAAGAAAATTAAAATTATCATTATTACTCACAATACTAATAGGTTTTACTACTACAATAATAATTGTATTAATACCTAAATTATTATTAAGATTTATATATCATACAGAATTAGGAGTAAATTATTTAAGAATACTATCCCCTATATTTTTTATCTATTATCTGTCTCTTCCTCTGCAAGTAACATTAGAAGCTATAAATAAGAGTAAAATAAATCTTAAATGTACTCTATTTTCTACTATTATTAGAGTATTATCTTTATTTATATTATCTTATTTTAGAATAGGTTTTTATTCTCTAATAATATCTACATATTTAAATATTATATATACAACTATTTACTTATATTTAAAAATAATTAAATATTTATCATAATTTCACATCTATTTCACATTTATTGTATAATATTTATCTAGGAGGAAACCTTATGAAAATATTAATTGTAGATGATGAAGATAAAATAAGAGAAGTAATTAAAGAATATCTAGAAGCTAATAATTATACTTGTAATGAAACAGATAATGGCGAAAAAGCTTTAGAATTATTAAAGAAAAATGATTATGACTTATTAGTACTAGATATAATGATGCCTAAAATGGATGGCTTTGAAGTACTAAAACAATTACCAAAAGAATTTAGAATACCAACTATTATATTATCTGCAAGAAGTGAAGAATTAGATAAACTACAAGGATTTGATTTAGGAATAGATGATTATTTAACAAAACCATTCTCACCTAAAGAATTAGTTGCTAGAGTAAAAGCTATTTTAAATCGTACTAATAATATTCAAGATATTTATAAATTAGATACATTAGAATTAAACTACTCTTCTCATACTTTAAAAATAGATAATAAATTAATAGAAGTAACACCTAAAGAATTTGAACTATTAAGTTATCTAATAAAGAACAAAGATATAGCAGTATCTAGAGAACAATTATTATCTAAAATATGGGGATATGATTATTTTGGAGATGATAGAACTATAGATACACATATGAAGATGTTAAGAAGTAACTTAGGAAAATATAGAGATCATATAAAAACAGTAAGAGGAATAGGATATAAATTTATAGAAGATGAAAAAGAATAGTCTAAATCTAGAAATATGGAAATACTTCTTAATATTCTCTATCTTAATACTATCAATACTATGGTCATTTCAAGTACTATTCTTTGATAAATATTATGAGTACTCTAAAATACAAGATGCTAAACATGTAGCTAATATTATTAAAAATACTAATAATGATAATCTAGCAAATACAATTAATAAAGCTTCTTTAGAAAAAGAAGTATGTATAGAAATATCAGATGATGGAGCACTTCCTCTATACTCATCTACATATAGAGGTAAAGGCTGTTTAATTGGAGATATAAATAGTTTATTTTATAAAAGTGATTTTATAAACTCTAATACTACTAATAAAACATATAAAGTAAGAAATCCTTATTATAAGAACGAAACATTCGTCTATGCAATTAAACTAAATAATAATAACTATGCTTTTATAAATACATCAATAGATGCTGTAGATGGTACTGCCTCTATCCTAACAAAACAATTAATATTTATAACTTTTATAGTATTAATTCTTTCTTTTATAATATCTTATTATATTTCTAAACATATATCTAAACCAATAATAGAAATAAATGAAAAAGCTAAATTAATATCTAAAAACAAAATAATAGATTTTAATACAGATACTAAGATTAATGAATTAAATGAATTATCTAAAACACTAGAAAGTGCCAATATAGAATTAAATAAAACAGATGAATTAAGAAGAGATTTAATGGCTAATGTATCTCATGATTTAAAAACACCACTTACTATGATTAAAGCTTATGCTGAAATGTCAGTAGATCTACATAGTAATAATAAAGAAAAACAAGAAGAAGATATGAAAACTATAATTGATGAAACAGATAGATTATCTAACTTAGTAGGAGATATACTTACTCTATCTAAGATGCAATCTAATATGGAAGAATTAAATATAGAAGAATTTAATCTAATAGAATTAATAGATAATATTCTAAATAAATATAAATATTTAGAAGAATTAGAAAATTACCATTTTAACTTTATACATAAGAATAAAAGCATCATAGTAAAAGCAGATAAATCTAAGTTAGAACAAGTTATCTATAATCTAGTAAATAATGCCATTAATTATACTGGTGATGATAATACAGTAACAATAAAAGTAACTTCTAAAGAAGATATCAAAGTAGAAATAATAGATACAGGTAAAGGTATAAAAGAAGAAGATATTCCATATATCTGGGATAAATATTTTAAAAACAAAAAGAAACATAAAAGAAATCTAATAGGTACTGGTTTAGGTCTATCTATAGTAAAACAAATATTAGAAGCACATAACTATAAGTATGGAATAGATTCTACTCTAAATAAAGGTACTACATTCTATTTCTACATAAAAAAAGAAGACTAATTTAGTCTTCTTTTCTTTCTAATTATAAATAATAAGTTCATGTTGACATCTAGTACAAGCTACATATAATAAATTTCTTTCATTAGACTTATATGTATTATCTCTATCATTATAGACTATAACACTATCAAATTCTAATCCCTTCGCAACATATGCTGGAATAATTATAAGTTCCTTACTAAACTTAACACTATTAGCCGCAACTAAACTAATATTAATATCATTACCAATCAAATTATAAATCTTCTCTGCTTCTTTATCATCCTTAGTAATAATAGCACAGCTCTTATAATTATCAGTTAAATACTTAATATCTTTAAGTAAACTTTCTTTAAAATTATCTGGATTCTTACGCATAAGTACAGGCTTATTATTATCTCTTCTTATCGCATTAACGTGATTTAATCCTAAAATTTTATTTGTATAATTAATAATTTCAGGAGAAGATCTATAAGTCTTTAATAATTCTAGATATATACTACTTCCCTTAAATATAGAAGTAAGACTTTCTAATGAATCATATGCATAATATGGATTAATATTTTGATTAATATCTCCAAGGATGGTGAAGTCTGCTCTACCAAATATCTTATTAATAATAATATATTGAAGTCTATTATAATCTTGTGCTTCATCTATAACTACTTGTTTAATACTATTCTCATATTTAAATCCTTCTAGATTACCTTTAACATAGGTAAATAGTAATGCATCTTCATAATTAATAATCTTTTTATTAATAAATTTATCAATATCTTCTTCTTTTAATTTAATCTTACAATAATCACTTAACCAAAAGTTCTTATATATAGCTTTATAATCTTTATCAAAATTACTATTTTCTCTTAATAGCTTTCTAAAAGTAGCATTCTTCTTACCACTACCCTTATAGAAGTTAGAAGATAATTTCTTCGCAATCTCATCAAGTCTTTCAAATAAAGGAAATCTATCATACTTATAATGTAACATTTCATTTACTTCATCTTTATCTACTTTATTAATTTCTCCTTCAATAAAGTCACTAGTAATACGACAATTACTAATATAGTCTTTAATATAATTATCTAAGTCTTCAATAATATCATCACTTTGTTTATATTTAACAAGTTCTGTATTAACTTCAGTATAACTATAATATCTAGATACAAAGTCAGTGAATGATTCTACTCCTTTATATTCATTAATCATAGATTGCATATAATCATTAAATGTAGTTTGTAATGTATTAGCTTCTCCTAAAGATGGTAAAACATCGGAAATGTACTCTGCAAAGATATTATTAGGTGAAAAAATCAATATGTTATTACTAGTAAGATTTTCCATTCTATAAAGTAAGAATGCTATTCTATGAAGTGCTACTGTAGTCTTACCAGATCCTGCAATACCTTGTACTATTAAGTTATTATCTTCCATATTACGTATTACTTTATTCTGTTCTTGTTGTATCGTATTAACAACATTCTTCATCTTCTCACTAGACTCAGTTGCGAGTACTTCTTGTAGTACTTCATCATCAATATTCAAAGAGTTATCAAATACTCCAATAAGTTTTCGATTCTCAATCTTATATTGTCTCTTTCTTTTTAATTCTCCAGTTTGTATACCACCAGGAGCTTTATAAGAACAAGGACCAGTCTCATAATCATAGAATAAACTACATATTGGACTTCTCCAGTCATATAAAATATTATTTAAGTCTTTATCCTTTAAGTAAGTAAGAGAAATATAAATATTAAATATTTTACCTTCATCGTCTTTAAAAACAATTGATGCGAAATATGGTTTATCTTTTATACCTAGAAGTTTTCTAAAGTAAGCTCTCTTCATAAATACCTTATTAGCTTCTAAAGCAGTAGCGGCCATTACTTGTTGCATCTCACCATTATCGAAACTAGATGCATCTTCCCATACCATCTTCTTAAATTCAGTAAGACCTTCTTCTTTATCAAATACATCTTCTCCTAAATCATCAAGTGTCTTATCAAGTAACTTTTGAACCTTATTAAGTATCTTAACCTCTTTTTGATACTCAACTTCACTAATCGCCATAAATATACCTCCTCCTAATCAATTCTTTTAAAACTAAACAACGACAAAAACTACATATTTCTATGTAGTAGTACTATAAATATATAGATTTTTGCCAAACGTCTACTACACTATAACATATTTATATTTTCATTACAAGAACAATTATAACAAAATAAAAGAAACAAGAGTATTAGAACTCTTATTTCTTTACGAATGTTTACTTAATTAGTTTTAGTTAAAACTACACTCTTTAAATACTTACCATCAGTGTATGTAAATATAAATGAACCTATTTCTCCATTAACTGCATAATAATTACCTGTAATCTCATTAACAGTTTTTGAACTAATTACAAAAAATATTTCATTACTTGGACCTGTTCTATTCCAACAAACATGTTTTCCATCATTAACAGAGGCATATGAAGTACATAAATCATATACAGCACCACCCCAAGTATTACCACTAACAGTAGTATCAAAATCATAATTATTACCATAAATAGAAATAAACATATTTTTATAAACATCAAATTCAACAACAGATGATGGCTGTATATCTCTGTCAGTAGTACTTCTAGACATGCCAGAATAATCTAAAGATTTGCTGGTAAACATCAATCTAACAGTTGCACTATCTAAAATATTACTTCCATTAAATCCTTCATTTGGTTGATAAAAAGCTAAAAATAAAGCTAAATTTTTTATATCAGGATCAACCTCATAATTTGAAAAATCTATTCCCCCAAAAACCGGTTTATATGAATCACTAGATTCTACAGCAGTGTTGTTACTATTATCTACAATACTATTACCTTTACTATTAGAACTATTATCATCAGAAGTGTTTGTATTACTTGTATCTTTATTACTAGTACTAAAAGGAGACTTTGTATGACCAGTCTTACTTGTACCATCAAAAGACTTAATCCAGAATATTCCAATACCTATAGACATAACTAAAATAAAAGTAACTAAACCTATTACTAATATAATTGCAGTTTTCTTTTTACTTTTATTAGGTTCTTGAACAACAGCTTCTTCTATTTTATTTTCTTCATTATTATTAAATTCATTATTTTCCATCTTAATCACTCCATCTTAATTCTACCATATAAACAATAATATACTAATAATACTTAATAAACTTATTATTTTTGACGTAAAAAAAAGTAGGATTTCTCCTACTTATTTAATTCTTCAATTTTTCCTACAAATTCGTTTTGAAGTTCTTCAAGTCTTTCCTTAGTACTTGCTTCGAATCTAGCAGTTAAGTTAGGTCCTGTATTACTTGCACGAACTAAAGCCCATCCATCATCGAATAATACTTTAACTCCGTCTATTGTTATATATTTATAACCTTTACTTTCTGCATATTCTCCAATTTTATCTACTACTCCAAATTTAACAGTATCAGGAGAAGCAAATTTTAATTCTTCAGTAGAATAATATTCATTAATTCCTTCAAGTAATCCTTCAACAGACTTATCAGTATTAGATAATATTTCTAACATTCTAAGGCCAGCATATAATCCTGAATCAAATCCAGGCCATCTATCTCTAAAGTAAACATGTCCTGATAACTCTCCACCAAATGGTAAATCATCATCTCTAACTTTAGCTTTAGTATAAGAGTTACCTGTTCTATAACAAATACCCTCTCCACCTAATCTTTCTATTTCATCACTAAGTGATTTACTACACTTAACATCATATAAGAACTTCTTATTAGCAACTTTATTAATAATATCTCTTACTACGATAATCATATATTTATCTGTAGGAATAAAAGTACCATTAGAAGTAACTAATCCCATTCTATCTCCATCACCATCGAATGCAAGACCTATATCTGCTCCATTCTCAATAACTGCTTTCTTTAATTGATCAAGATTCTTCTCAACACAAGGATCTGGATGGTGATTTGGGAAATGTCCATCACTTTCTTCATTAATACAAATTAAATCAATTGGGAACATTTCATATAATTCACGAGCTAGTATTGCAGTTGTACCATTTCCAGGATCAATAACTGCTTTAACTCTTCTATTTCCAAAATTAAAATTAGTACTAAACAATTCAAAATAATCAGGACGAATATCATAAGTCTCACAAGTAGCTTCTCCTGTAGTAAAATCGTTCTTTAATATATAAGCTAAGAAATCTTGAATTTCTTGTCCTTTACAATTACCAGATTCATCAAAAGCAAACTTAAATCCATTATCATCTTTAGGATTATGACTAGCAGTAACCATTACACCACTATATACTTTTAACTTAATACAAGCATAATAATACATAGGAGTAGTAACAAGTCCTAAACTAATAATATTAATACCAGACTCCATAATACCAGTCTTTAATGCTTCATATAGTTCTTCGCTACTTAATCTATTATCATGTCCAATTACTGCATGAGTCTTACCAATAGACTTAATATAACTACCAAATCCACGTCCAATAGTATATGCTGTATCACTATCTATTTCAGAAGGATATATACCTCTAATATCATAACCCCTAAATATATTCTTATTGATGTCTTGTTTGTACTTGTACATTACTATTCACTCCATTCTTTAATCTCTTAAGAGTACAATCTAAGTTATATTGAAATAATTCTACTAATGGTTCTCTATATCTAACATCTAACTTATCATCATTAATTCTTTTATCAATATAAGCTACATAAAGATCTTTAATTCCTTTTACTAAAAATAAACCATCATTTAAATAGAACCCACTATCAATACTATTCTTTAATTCCATCTCATCTACTTTAGTAGATATAATCTTATAGAAATCACTTTTAATAAATGAAGTTTTTTTATTTCTTTCTCTCAACTCTAAGAATTCTCTTAAAAACTTAGAGTCTATATCAACGATATGATCATCCATTATCTTCTTACTAATATCTACTACAGGAGATGAACTAGAAGGCTTAGTAGTTGCGATTAGTAATAGTCTAGCTACTTCTTCTTTAACTAAAGAATCACCATCTTCTGAACCAAAAGACAAATACTTTCTAATTTCACTTTCATTTTCCATTTTAGTCATTCTATCTAGACAAATAGATAACCCATCTAATAAAACTCCACTATCAGTAAATCTCTTCATTCTCTTCACCTTCTAATATAATGTTAACATATAAATAAAATAAAAGACAAGATTATTTATTTCTTGCCTTAGTCTTAGTCTTAATCTTATCTAACTCATTTTTAACATTATCTAATACTTTAGTAATCTTTTCTATTCTAGGACCATTCAATTTTTCAAGGTCTGGGAAAGATTTAAATAAACGTCCCGTTAAAACATTATAATTCTTTAAGAATTCAGATACTTCTTTTTTAATTTCACTAGTCGCATCTTTCTTAGTAATCTTCATAATATTAGCTTTTAATCCAAATAGAATTCTAGTAGATACAACGAAATCTGTTAAGAATAAACATAAAAGTATAGATGAAAAAATCATTATAAATATAGGTTGAGTATTATAAACTACTTTAGATACTATTGGATATAATACTTTAACTATCCATAGTCCTCCAAATCCAAATAATACTCCATTCAATAAACATACTCTACCATTAATATTAAATTTCTTATCAGAATAATCCCACCATCTAAGATGAAATATTTTCTCTAATATATAACTAGTAAGATATTCAATCACAGTACAGTAAACCATACTTAGTATAAATAGTGTTAGTGGATCATTACTATATCTACCTAATGTATAACTAATTAGTATTCCACCAGTACCATATATAGGTAAATAAGGTCCTATTAAGAAACCTCTATTCCATACAGGTTTACCTTTTTTTATAGTACAATACATTACTTCCGCAATATAACCAATTACAGAATATATAAAAAACACTAAAAATAAACATAGTATACTATACAAGCATCTCACCTCTAACTAATTATATTACTTGAATTATTAAATAATGTAAAGTTTTAACCCAAATAAGTAATCTTAGCATAACCATTACTTTGATTACCAATCATTGTACCACTACCATCAAAAGTTGGCATACCAACTGTATCAGTTGAAGCACTAACCTCTGTATCTCCATCATGATATTTCCACTCTTTACCCATACCATCTATCATAGTTGTATTAGTAAAATAAATAGTAGAGTTATGAATACTACAATCTATATCTATTGTACCATCATCACATAATACACCATGTTTAGTTGGAAAGGTTATATTATCTTCTGTAGATGTTTCTTCTATCGCTACACAACCTATATGACCTGATATATATGATGAACCTCCACCAGTAGAATAAACTCCACTTATACCTGTTGCTCCCTTAGATAATCCAACAAAGTATCCATTACCACCACTAGGCTGCCATGCTCCTTGATATTTAGAATTACCAAAACTAGTACCAGTTGTTTGAGTCGCACCATCTGGTCCAACTCTTAATGTTGTTTTATAACTGTAAAAGTCTCCACCTTTATATCCATTTAGTCCTCCTGCAGCTCCTCCATAAGGCTCTCCAGAATCCCATGCATTAGTACCACCACTAGAACCTCCTCCAGCAGCTACCATTATTCTTGATTTTAAAGAATCAAAATTACTCCAAGAACCGCCAACTAACCTAACGTCAGTAGCGCCTCCACCATCTTTATGATAAACTTGTGAACCAAAATTAAAGCTTTCTCCTTGACCACCAACATACACATACAAAACATCATTCTTTTCTAAATGAATATTCCCAGAAGTATATCCACCACCAGAACGACCATTAGAATATTGAGGACTGCCACTTGCACCCCAAAGCTCTACTTTATAAGAACCAGTATGTGGCGCTTTAAAAGTTTGAGGAGAACCTGCATAATCATAAACCCATAAATCAGTATTATAGTCATTAGGTTGAATATATTTTAAAGATAAATTTATCTCTTTACTACTAATATTAATTAAATCAGATACATTATGTTTATATTGATAAGAGACAAGAACCTTTTTCTTTGAACCAGCTCTAATTAAATCTCCAACAGCTATAGCACTACCATCATAATAATTATAATCATAAGTTAAATATTTTTTTTCATCATTAGTTAAAGTAGTCGCTATAATTTCATTTAATTGAGCATCAATAGTACCAGAATTTACTATTAAAAAAGTTGCAGAATAATAGTCACCCGGTTTATCTAAATCTGCATTTATAGTTACAGTATCTTTATCATTATTAATTATAGGATTATTAACATTATTCACATTAGTCCCATATATACTAGCAGATTCAAAATGCACATCAAAAGAAGCATTACTTATCGCAATACTACTACCTATACTTAAATTAGATGATAGTATCGCAAAACCAATACTTATAAATAGTATAATTATGAAATATATATATTTACTTTTACGCATACTATCACCTTCTTTCTTTAACCTAAATATGTAATCTTAGCATACCCACTACCTGAATTACCATTCATTGTACCAGTTCCATCATGTGTAGGCATACCAACTATTTCATTGCCTTTTACAGTAGTCCAGCTATAGCCTCCACCATCTATCATTACCGTATTAGTAAAGTATTTACCACTATAGTGATATGAGCACTTAATATCAGTAGTATCATCATCACATAAAATCTCATTTGTACCCAAACGAGGACTTCTATCATCAATTGCTTTTATCGCAACACAACCAGTATGTCCTGATATATAGGAAGATCCTCCTCCACCTCCAGGATAATTAGATATTAAAGCACTACCAGCTCCACCCCAGTAGCCTCCTCCTCCACCAGCACAAGGACCACCAACACCAAAATTAGCAGTAGGAACAAGACCACAAGAATGTTTAGAAACACCAGCATGTGTTTGAGTAGCAGGATCATTCTTATAAGATTCATAACCTGTTAAATAAGCAACTCCACCTTTTAAACCACCACCATAGGCAGCTGGAAAAAGTACAGTAGTACCTCCACCTCCACCAGCAACCATAATTCTAGAATTAAGTGATGTTGCATCTTTCCAATTAGCAGAAGCCACTATTCTAACATCAGTAGCTCCTCCTCCAGGATATCCACCAGCAGTAGCAGTTCCACCATTATAAGTAGTTACATTACTTTTAGAAGCATTTCTTTCTCCTACATAAACAAACAATGTATCTCCTTTAAGTAAATCAATTACTCCAGAAGTATAACCGCCTTTAGGTGCATTAGAATAACCACCTTGTGCTCCCCATAGTTCTATCTTATAAGAACCTGCACGAGGCGCTTTAAATGTTTGATAAGTTTTTTCAAAATTATAAGTCCATATCTTATCATCATAATTATTAGGTTGAATATACTTTAAAGATAAACTAATATCCTTACTATCTATATTAATAAAATTATCAATATCATATTTATACTGATAAGTAACAATTATAGCTTGCTTTTGTCCTGGTCTTAACATATCACCAACATTTATATTACCATGATATAAATACTGATAAGAATAAACTAAATAATTAGATTCACTACTAGTTAAAGTTGTAGGTATAATTTCACTAAGTTCTGCATCTATTGTACCAGAGTTAACTACATAAAAACTTATTTGAACATAATCTCCAGGCTTATCTAAATCTATATTCATTGTAACTGTATCACCATCACTATTAATAACTGGAACGCTAGGATTATTAATATTAGTATTATAAATAGATACATCTTCAAAATGCACATCAAAAGAAGCATTACTTATCGCAATACTACTACCTATACTTAAATTAGATGAAAGAATTGCAAAACCAATAGATAAAAATAATAAGATTATTAATGGTAAATATTTAATTCTTTTTCTCATTATTTTCACCTACCTTATCTATTTAATCATAACAAAAAAAAGAGACTTTGTTAAGTCTCTTAATTACTCTCCAAGCTTATATCCAACAGTAGAACCTATAACAAATAATACTATTCCAAATATTAATTCTGCTATTGAAGCATGAGCTCCAACTACTGTTACAGAAAGTACTATAACACTAGCAACTATAAATCCTAATATTGCATAATATGTAGATACTTCATATTTACTAAATAAATATTCAAGTATTTTAGCAATTACAATTATACCTACAACTACTCCTATTCCAAAAGGAATTAATATAGTCATATTATGTCCTAAATTAGAGAAATTAGTTAAGTCTCCAATTACAGATATTATTGGTTGATATGCACCTAATAACATAAGTACAAATGAACCACTAATTCCAGGTATAACCATACATCCAGCAGCTATCATACCAATAATAAATAATAATATCATTTTACCAAATGTAATATTAGTTAAATCTATATTACTTCCACCACCATCAGAGAATGTCATAAACATAATGATAGAAAATGTAAGTAATAGTAAGAATGCATTTACTGGATTAAATTTAGCATTCTTAACTTTTTTAGTAAGTAAAGGTATTCCTCCTACTATTAAACCTATAAAGAATAGATTTGTTGAAGCAGGAAACTTATCTAAACAAAAGCTTATTACTTTACTCATTAAAAGTATTGATAATACTGCTCCTATTCCAATAGGCATTAAATACATAATACTTTTCTTTGGATTTTTAAAAAATCCTGATATAGAAGATATCATATCTTCATATATACCCATAGTTATAGCAATAGTTCCTCCACTAACTCCAGGAATAATATTTGCTAAACCAAAGAAGAACCCCTTAATTACATATAATAATTTATCCTTCATCTTTACTCCTTTTTTATTCAAATGTTGGCATAATTACTGGAACAACATTTTTCTTACGAGATACACAACCTTCTACGAAGAATCCTTCTTCTACTTTATGATCATCGTAAGCAATCTTCATATTCTCTTCACCTTTTTTACTATATAATACGTAACTACCATTTTCAATAATATCAGTAATATATAAACACATTAGAGAACATCCATTTTGTTCACATTCTTTATTTAATACTTCAACATATTCATCAATATCTTTCTTCATTTCATCAAAGTTCATAGTAAAGAATTGACCTATACCAAATTTATGTTCACCAGCAGTAAAGTATTTAAAATCATTGTATAGAACTTGTTCTTTAGTCATTCCTTCTACTGAAGTACCAGCTTTTAACATATCCATACCATATTTTTTATAATCAACATTAGCTATTTCTGCTAATTCTTTTATAGCAACTTCATCCATTGCAGTAGCAGTAGGACTCTTTAATATTAATGTATCTGATAATACACCAGAAAGTAATGCTCCTGCTATATTCTTAGGTATCTTAACACCTTTTTCTTTAAATAGTGTATAAACTATTGTACAAGATGAACCAACAGCCATATTTCTATAATTAATAGGTTGTGTAGTACTTAAAGTACTTAAAGCATGGTGATCAACTATTTCTACAATACTTGCTTCATTAATACCTTCAGCACTTTGTAATGGTTCATTATGGTCTACTAAAATAACTTTCTTAGGGTCTTTAGAATTAACATCTCTCATTCTAAGTAATCCTAAACATTTATTATTCTTATCTACAATAGGATAATTAGTATGTTTTAACTTCTCATTTATTTCCATAACACTTGTAATGAAATCATTTTCTTCAAATGTAGTTGGTTCAAATGTTCTAATCATTGTCTTAATATAATTACATAATCCAATTAACTTAGCTATATGATATGAATCATATGGAGTTCTAATAACATTAATCTTATTCTTCTTAGCTAATTTTAAATGTTCTTCTTTAATTTCAGAATCACCAGATAAAATTAATAGTTTAATTTTCTTATTAACGGCATGTTCAATTACGCTATGTCTATCTCCAACTATTAATACAGTATCATGACTTAATTCTACTTTACTAATAAATGTAGTAGATCTATAAGCAGCTACTAATAATTTACCTACTATTTGCTCATCTACTTTATTTAAGATTTCTCCCTTTAATACTTTTACAATATTATCATATGAAGTATATAAGTCTTCTACATTCTCATTAATAATTACACGAGATAAATCTTTTAATGTAATTAATCCTAATAATGTATCATCATCTTTAACTACAGGAAGACCTGTTAATTCTTCTTGTAACATATATTGGTATCCATCATATATACTAGCATTTTGATGAATCTTTAAACCTTTACCATACTTAACATCACTTACTTGTAATTTAACATCATTTAAATAAGCAGGTGTATCTAATTTAAAATATTTTAAAGCATAAGCAGTTTCTTTATTAACTTCACCTAATGCTCTAGCTTCTGTATCCTCTCCTAATTTGTTTTTTAAATAAGAAAGACCAATCGCAGACATTATCGCATCTGAATCCGGTTTCTTATGTCCAAATATAAATGTTTTACTCATGTGGTTTCCCTTCTTTCTACGTGAAATTATACCATATTATGATAATAAAAAAAAGAGAAATCTCTCTTTTTCATTGATATAGTTAAGTTTTATTTAAAAATATTAATTATTAGTACAAATATAAATGATACTGCAGTACTAATACTTTTCTTAGTACAAACAACCCTTTCATATACTGCAGATATATCATCTATTATATCCACTATCCAACTTTCTAAATACTTAGGAGGAATAAATGTAACTGGAAACATATGAGTTTTAATTATATCTTCCTGCATTGGACTTAATCGATAATACTTTAAAGAGTTATTTAAAGCTATAGTTGGATGTTTAATAAGTCTTATAATCATATTCTTATCTTGTACTTCATCAGTAAAGAAATCATGTAATAATGCAGCTTCAGTTACTTGTATATAATCTAATCCTAATAACTTACATACTTTATAAGAATAATATGCTACTCTTAATGAATGATCTAATCTAGTAATACCATGATGTTTAATAGTATCTAACTTCATAAATTCATCATTATTAAGAATACCACTAATTATATATAAAAATTCTTCATCACTATAGTTATTCATTATGTTTCTCCTTTGTACAATGCAAGTCTATAGTAACATTTTTATTATTTACAATTCAACCAAATAAAAAGACCTTTACAAAATTATACAAGGTCTTCTAATATCTTATCTAATTCCATAGCTTCTTCATCACTAATATCATCTTTAGTCTCTTTATCAAACCATGCAGGAGTATCACTATTCTTATTCTTAGGAACATAATTAGGTTTATTACCTTTATCTTCAGTAATCATTTTCTTATTAGCTTTATGATTCTTTTCAGTAATATTCATAGCTTCTTCTACAGTTTGTATATTAAGTCTTTTCCATTGACCAGCTATAGTCTCAACATAACTCTTTTTTAATTGTTCATTATTTATTTTTAATACATAAGCTATTAATACATTAACTACTCCCGGAGCAAACTTCTGATCTACTAATAAATTCTCTATTAATCTCTTATCTCTATTAGTAGGTTCAGCTCCTTTATATTTAGCTTTTAAGAACTGATATGGAGTTAAATTTTCAAAAGCATATACAAGTCTACCTCTCTTACTATTATCTCCATCAGGGCTCTTTAAATAAGATGGTTGCTTATTATAAATAAGTGTTGGCAAGTTACCATTATTTTCAAATTGATAATAGTCTCTACAACTCTTTCTTAATTTATTCTTATCAATTAATCCCTTCTCATTAATAGAATCCATAACTAATCCTTGCATATCCATAGTCTTAAGATTATAAGTAAAACTTAAAGCATTAATTAACTCTTTAGTCTCTTCATTAAAACACTTATCATTAATAGATGCCTCAGGTATACTAGAAATTAATTGATTAAAATCAATCCCCTTAGAAATAATAATATTATTAGTTTCCTTCTTCTCTATATCTTCATTTAATTCTAATACATTACCTCTTACAGAAGAAAATACTTCATCAAAAGAAGCAGTTACTTCTTCATAATCTTTTAATACTACTCGAGGTATCTTATAGAAATTAATTAATTTATCATATTCTTTTTTACCCAAATTATTATATAAAACAATATTTAATATAGGATGATTAAAAAAATCATAAGCAGAAATAGGAGAAAATAATAAATAAGCAAAGTTATTAACACTACCCTTTTTAACATAAGTCTTTAATAAACCTACTGCTTCTAACTTCTCTCTAGCTATAACTATATCTTCTAACTTTAATTGCATAGTAGACATTAAATGATGATGAGTTAACTCTTCACTCATAATCTCTAATTTATCTAAATCATCTACTAAAGTAAAATATAGTGACACTGCCGCAAAACCTATAATAGGTTGATATAACATACTAATTATTCTTAAATCACTATCATTTATCACAGTCTTATTTAAAACAGTATAAGTATCTGCAGGTAAAATTGTTAAATTAGACATATACATCACCTGTCTATATAATACAAGAAAATGTAATAAAATACAAAGAAAAAAGATACTAAATTTAGTATCTAAAATCTAATCATATTAATTATCATATTAACATCAATATTAGTAAAATATAGAAGTAATAAAGACATTAATAAGAATGGTCCAAAAGGAATTATACTTTCTTTTTTAGTATACATTACTATTAATGATACTGGTAATGCTATACAACTACTTACAAATATTGATACTAATCCAATTATTGGTCCTAATATTAATCCAAAGGTAAACATCATTTTAATGTCTCCTCCACCTAAAGATTCTTTCTTTAGTAATACATTCCCAATAATCATAACTGCATACATTACTAAGAATAAGAATATACCAGAAGCTACATGTAATAACATTCCACTTAATCCATCTTTAAATAAATAGATAAGTATTAATATACAATTTATTCCAATTAATACCTCATCTGAAATAATATAATATGTAAAATCACTTACTATTACTATCATAAATATAGATATAATAGTCCATGCAATTAATAAGTCATAGCTTAATCCAAATACATAATAAGCAAATGTAAATAGTAAACCAGTAGCTAATTCATTAAATAATTCTAGTCTATCTAATTTACAATTACACATTGAACATCTACCAAAACATAAGAAGTAAGAAAGGAGTGGCACTCTTTCATACCACTCATATTGATAACCACAATGAGGACATTTTTCTTTAGTAAATACTCTTTCTTCATTTGGTAAATGTTTACCTATCTTATTAAATAAAGCACCTAATGCTACACCTATTCCAAAGAACAATAACATATAAGATAAAGTCATATTAATCACCTATTGTACTGCAGAGTAAATTGAGAACATTGGTTGAACAATTGAAATTAAGATAACACCAACTACTCCAGCAAGGAATACGATTAGTAATGGTTCAATTAAACTCTTCATTTGATCAATTATATTCTTATGTAACATCTGGAAGTGTGAAGCAACTTTCTCCATCATTTGACCTAATTGACCAGTAGATTCACCAGTAACAATCATTTCATATGCAACTACAGGAATTGCCCACTCACCTTTAAAGGCACTAGAGATTGTATCTCCTTTACCTAGATTAACAAGTGTTTTATTAATAATTCTTATATATACTTCATTTGTTGTAATCTTAGAAAGTATTTCCATAGAGTCTGTAATAAATACTCCGTGATTAATAAGTGAAGCAAATGTCTTAGTAAAGTTAGCTATTTCATTATAAACAATGATATTTCCAAATACAGGTAAATGCATCATTACAATTTGAACAGCAGTTCTAAAACTCTTAACTTTCTTATATAGATACATAAATGAACCTACAAACAATAATGCTCCAATTATTAAGATTAAATAATTCTTTTGAATAAATTGCGAAATATTAAGTATTGTTTGAGTTAATGCAGGAAGTGAAGCTCCTTGTTCTTCAAACATTGAAGAGAACTGTGGAACTAAGTATGTTAACATGAAGATTAAAACAGCAAATGCAAGTGATAATACAACTAACGGATAAGTCATCGCACTCTTCATTTGTTTCTTAGTATTTTCCATAGATGTATAGTATTCAGCCATATCATCTAGAATAGAAGCTAAGTCACCAGTCATTTCAGCTGTTCTAATCATGTTTATTAATAACTTAGGGAAAATATCACCTTGAGCTTGTAATGCGTCCGAGAAATTTTCACCTTTTAATAATTCATAAACTACTTGATAAAATTGTTTTTTCAACTCTTTCTTAGTTGATTGTTTTGCTAAAATCTTAACAGAGTCAACTAATGGGATACCTGCTCTAATATATGTAGATAATTGAGTTAAAGCAAATGATAATTCACCAGCTTTAATCTTATTACCAATATTAATATCGATATCACCTTTACTACGAGGTTGAACATCTAATACTTCAAACCCTAATTGACCTAAGAAACTCTTTGCATCTTCTAAAGACTCACACTTTACAGTAGAAGTTTGTTTCTTACCATTGTCAGTTAAAATAGTATATTTAAAACCAATAAGAGGAGGTCTTACTTTCTTCTCTTTTTGGTTAATATTAGTTTGTAAATTTGCTAACTCATCGTTTACTGGAGCAGGTTGTGCTGCAGGCGCAACAGGTGCATCCAAATTTTGTTGAGGAGCTTGCTCAACATAACTAACATTATTTGCTAAAGCTTGATTTTCCTTCTCCGCTTTCTTTAATTCAGTCTTATCCTTAGCCTCTAATACCTTATCTCCTGTTTTGTTTAATAAATTCTTAGGAGCAGTAAAAACTTTTTTTACTCCACGATATATATATACGAACGGCATCATTAACTTATCCATACTCTAGTGCCTCCTTATTATTCTATTTTATTGTAGCATACCCACAAATTTTTTTAAATATTATTTTAACTTTTTAATGCTTTTTACATAGAATAAATTAAAGAGGTGTTTTTATGTATCCCAGTCCTTATTTAAAACCCAGTATATTTACTACTCTAAAAAATATTGGTTGGAGTAATCTACTAGATGGAACTCAAAAAACATTAGGAGTAATAAATCAAGCTATACCCATAGTTTATCAAGTAAAACCAGTAGTTTCTAATATGCGTAGTATCTTTAAAATAGCTAATGCAATTAATACTCCAGATACTCCAAATACTAATAATAAACAAATAACTCAAAGTACAAATAAACCAGTTTTTTACATATAAAAAAAATAAGAAACTATTGTTTCTTATTTGAATTATATTTACTAATAAATGATTCTTTATATTCCATAAATGAATCTTTTTTAATTGCTTCTCTAATCTCTTCTACTAATTTTACTAAGAATCTAATATTATGAATAGAAAGTAATCTTCCTCCTAACATCTCATCTGTAGTAATTAAATGTCTAATATAAGCTTTAGAGTAATGCTTACATGTATAACAGTCACAACCTTCTTCTACTGGACTTAAATCTTCCTTGTATTGAGCATTATTAAAGTTAATCTTACCAGTTCTAGTAAAAGCTTGTCCATGACGAGCTATACGAGTAGGAAGTACACAATCAAATATATCTATACCTCTTTCTACTCCTTCAAGTATATCAATAGGATCTCCTACTCCCATTAAATATCTAACTTTATCTTCAGGTAAATATCTAACTCCGTATTCAATCATTTTATACATAGTATCTTTATCTTCTCCAACAGAAGTACCACCTATACTATAACCATCAAAATCCATCTCTACAGTCTTCTTACAGCTATATTCACGTAGATCTTCAAACTCTCCACCTTGAACTATACCAAATAAAGATTGTCTCGGATTATTATGAACTGCTTTACCTCTCGCAGCCCATCTAAGTGTTCTATCAACACTCTTCTTCATATATTCATAAGTAACCGGATATGGAGGGCACTCATCAAAACTCATCGCAATATCACTATCTAATTTATTTTGAATTTGTATAGATAATTCAGGAGTTAAAAATAATTCTTTACCATCAATATGACTCTTAAAATGAACTCCTTCTTCAGTAATATCTTTCTCTTTATTTTTAGCTAAAGAGAATACTTGAAATCCACCACTATCAGTAAGAATAGGTCCATCCCAATTCATAAATTTATGTAGTCCACCGCAATGATCTATAATATCTTCTCCAGGACGTAACCATAAATGATAAGTATTAGCTAAAATAATACCACATTTAGCATCTTTTAACTCTTCTGGAGAAAGTGACTTAACAGTAGCTTTAGTACCTACAGGCATAAACATAGGAGTATCATAAGTACCATAATTAGTTTCTATTGTACCTAATCTAGCTTTACCATCTTTTTTTAATAAATTATATTTTACTTTCATACTATCCCTCCAACGTCTATGTTATTTTATCATACTTTTAGGTTTATCTTCAATTATCTTTTTATAATACTTTGGATTACTATTTATATAATCAAAGAACTCTTCCGCAGTAGTCTGCATAGAAGATTTCATTCTAGTTTGAATTAAAGGATTCTTATAAGACTCTATTACCTCTAAATCTATTTTATCAAGATTAAATACTTCTAAATTATTTCTTAATCTTTCATAATTTCTTTTTAATAACTTAGTACAAGCTATTCTTTGTAGATCATCACCTAAAAAAGAAATATGTTGTGTATTAATAAAGAACTTTTCCTCTACATCACTACCAAATACTTGATATGCAAATATAAACTCTTGAGGAATATAACCAATATCATCAATAATATCACTAGCTAAACAACTAAAATCAGTCATAACTTTAGGCATACTACCAGTAGTATTTCTTCTAGAATAACCAATAAAATATGCATTACGATCTAAATCTTCTAATATCTTAGGTATTAATACTATAATATTGTAATCTTCATGACTATTACCATGATAATGATAATTTAAATCTTCATATAAAATATCATTCTCATCAATAGGACCTTTAGGTTCTACAGTACCTCTCATACCATATTCCCAATCTGTATCTAATGCTCTTCTTAATATATGATTACAAGTATTTTTAGAAGCTTTAGGAGTTTCTTGATCAACTCCATGTAGATATAAAGAATAATCACCATAATTATCTTTTAGTACTTTTACAAACTTATCTCTATTGTATTCAAGATTAACAAATTGATAATCTGAATATTCTAAATATTCTAAAGCAGTTAAGTATTTAGAATTATATTCACATTTTTTACTAATTATAGAATCTTTAATATAATTTAAAATATCTTTCTTATCTGTTCTATTAGTAATTCTATTATCTACTTTATCTATTAATTGATTAAAGAACTCTTCCTTTTCTTTATCTTTTAATTTAGAGTAATGTTTATCATTATATTTAAAATATTTCTTACCATTATTATCTTCATAGTAATAACCAACTATTAAGTTATTAAATACTTTTTTTATTTTCTCTAAATAATCAGTTAAATAACAATCATAGTTCTTTTGATGTTCTGCAGTAGTATATCCAGATACATTATCTCTCGGATAACCTATATAATATTTAGATTCTCCATCATCAATAACTTGTGGTGTAGAAATAACTACATTACAAATATCTTTTTCCCCATAATAAGTTTTATTAGTAATTGTTTCTTCTAATGATTTAATATTTTTAACTAATCCTTTAGGACATAATATATCTCTAAGTTTAATATCTTTAGTAAGAGAAATACCATTATTTAATATATCAGAAGCATATATCTCTTTAGAGTTAGTAAAACTATCTCTAATACTAAATAAAGTTAATGCATCATTAGGTAAATACTTATTTAAATATTCAGTAATACTTTCTCCTTCAAACATATATAATAACCCCCAATTTATGAGTGCATATTATACCATAAAATTAAAAAAGATGCAACGTTACTTAATAAACATTGCATCTCCAAATGAGAAAAATCTATATTTATTATCTACTGCTATTTTATAAGCATTAAGTATATTATCTCTTCCAGCTAAAGCACTAACTAACATTACTAATGTTGATTTAGGTAAATGGAAGTTTGTAATTAAACAATCTATTCCCTTAAATTCATATCCAGGATAAATAAATATCTTAGTCCATCCACTACACTCTCTAAATTCAGGATATAAACTCATAATAGTTTCAAGTGTTCTAGTACTAGTAGTACCTACAGCTATAATCCTATGACCAGATTTTCTAGTATTATTAAGAAGTTCCGCAACTTCTTTTTTCATAGAATAAAATTCACTATGCATTTCATGATCTTCTACATTAGTAACAGATACTGGTCTAAATGTACCTAATCCTACATGTAATGTTACATAAGCAATATTGATACCTTTATCTTCTATTTTATTTAATAATTCTTTAGTAAAATGAAGCCCTGCAGTAGGAGCAGCAGCACTACCTACTTCTTTAGCATAAACTGTTTGATATCTAGATTGATCTTCTAATTTTTCATGAATATATGGAGGAAGTGGCATAGTACCTAATTCTTCTAATATCTCCATAAGTATTCCATCATATAGTAATTCTATATGTCTAATTCCTTCATCAAATTCCCCACAACACTTAGCTTTTAATTTACCGTCTCCAAAACTAACAATAGTACCTACTTTTAAACGTCTTGCCGGTTTAACTAAACATTCCCATTTATCACCTTCAAGATTTTTAAGTAAAAGTATTTCTATAACTGCACCAGTCTCTTCTTTAACACCAATAAGTCTTGCAGGTAATACTTTAGTATCATTTAATACTAATGTATCTCCCTCTTCTAAATAATCAATTATATCTGTAAATACTTTATGTTCTACTTCTCCTGTATTTTTATCTAATACAAGTAATCTAGAAGAATCTCTAACTGCAAGTGGAGTTTGCGCAATTAACTCTTCTGGTAAATAATAATCAAAATCTTCAGTAGTCATAATTTCACCCCTCAATATAAAACACTGAATTAATCAGTGTTAAGTAAGCATATTATACAATTAATATTAATTTTTCTCAATACCTAAAGTACTATAAGCTTTATCAGTTGCAACTCTACCTCTACTAGTACGTTTAATTAATCCCATTTGTAATAAATATGGTTCACATACATCTTCAATAGTAGTTACTTCTTCATTAATAGATGAAGCTATGGCTTCTATTCCAACAGGTCCACCATTAAATTTATTAATAATTGCAAGTAAATACTCATGATCAGTATTATCTAGGCCCATATAATCTACCTTTAATCTATCTAAAGCTTCTAAAGTAATATCAGTATTAACTACTCCATTATTCTTAACTAAAGCAAAATCTCTTACACGTTTAAATAATCTATTCGCAATACGAGGAGTACCTCTACTTCTTTTAGCTAATTCAAAAGCAGCATCTTCATCTATTTTAACATTTAAAACACGTGCAGTTCTCTTAATAATATCTTCTAGCTCTGGTACTGTATAAAATTGTAATTTAGATACAATACCAAATCTATCTCTAAGTGGACTAGATAAATCTCCTGCTCTAGTAGTAGCTCCTACTAAAGTAAATGGAGGTAAATCTATTCTTATATTTCTACTATTACCTTCACTACCAACAATTATATCTAAAGAGAAATCTTCCATAGCTGGATAAAGAATCTCTTCTATATATCTAGGCATACGATGTATTTCATCAATAAATAATACATCTCCAGGCTCTAAAGAAGAAAGAATTGCAGCTAAGTCTCCACTCTTTTCTATAGAAGGACCACTAGCAGTCTTAATATGAGTACCCATCTCATGTGCAATGATAAATGCTAAGGTAGTTTTACCTAAACCTGGAGGACCATATAATAATACATGATCAAGTGGTTCATTTCTCATCTTTGCAGCTTCTACAAATATCTTAATATTCTCCTTAACATCAGTTTGACCAATATACTCTTCTATTGTCTCAGGTCTAATAGTATTATCTAATTCATTATCATCAAATAAAGAATAATTTGTAATAACACTTTCATCTTTCATGAGAGTTACCTCCTATATCTTTTTAATTTTTCTTTTTTCTCGACGCATCTCAATAAACTCTAATATAGCTTTTAATATTTTATATTTATCTTTTCTACTAATATTAGTATTAGATAAATCAATATCTAAGTTTATTTCATCCATCCAATCATCATACATATTAAAATCCTACCTTAAAAGTAATTTTAAAGCATCCTTTACTTGATCTTCTAATTTTAAAGAAGTATCTACTTTCGCAAGTATAGGAACTATTTCTTTTTCTTTATAGCCTAATCCTATTAATACATCCTTTAATTCACTCTCAGTTTGTACTTGATCATCAGATATACCAACACCAATAAATTCTAACTTTCCTTTTAAATCTAGAATTATTTGTTTAGCAAGTTTATCTCCAATCTTAGGAAACTTCTTTAAATATAAAACATTTTCTCTTTCAATCGCATCCATTATACCTTGAATAGATCCAGTAGATAAGAAAGGTAATGCCATCTTACAACCTAATCCTTTTACGCTAATAAGTTTTAAGAATAAATCTTTCTCTTCTTGTAATTTAAATCCATATAATAAATGTTCATCTTCTTGTATTTGTTGATAAACATATACTTTATAAGTTTTTCCTATTTCAAATGCATATGGATTAGATACATATATTAAATATCCTACTCCATTACAATCTACTACTATTGCATTAGTTTTAATATTCGCAATAACACCTTTTATATAATCGTACACTAAAATCAACTCCACAATCATTATATACTAAAATAAAGATATAAGTAAAGAAATTCGAACAAATTTTCTAAAAAAGAAAAGAGTATTTTTATTTACTCTTCTCTTCTTTATCTACTTCTAATTTATCAAGTAACTCATCACTAGAAGACTCATCCTCTACTTGTTCTAATAAGTCTTCTTCCTTCTCCCAATCACGTTTCTTATTCTTCATTTCTTCTTCATGAATAAGTACATTGAAAGCTACTTTTCCAACTAATGTCTTAGGAAGTTCTCTTCTAAATTCATATTCTACAGGCCATGAGAATCTAGCTAAATTCTTCTCAATTCTCTCTTTAATAGAATCTAATAGTTCTTCACTTTCTTTAGTAGGATCTTTTAATACTATAAATGCTTTAGCTGCTGTTACTTTATATGGATGTGGAATACCTATAACACAACTCATCGCAACATCAGGATGAGAATCAATTACATTCTCTATATTATTTGGATATACACAATATCCAGAAGAAATAATCATTCTCTTTAATCTACCCTTAAAGTAAACATAACCATCTTCATCCATTACACCTTCATCACCAGTATGTAACCAAATACGACCATCTTTATGTTTACGTAGCGTTTGTTTAGTCTCTTTTTTATTTCTAATATATCCAGCCATTACAGTAGGACCAGATATAACTATTTCACCTTCAGTACCATAAGGAACTTCCTTCTCAGTACCATCTTCTACTATTTTGTAGTAAGTATCTGGATATGGAATACCTATACTTCCAGGACGATAATGATTTAGTGGAGTAAAACAACTAGCAGCACAACACTCAGTTAAACCATAACCTTCTCTAATAGTAGTAGGAGATCCATGTGATGATAACCACTCATCAAACTTCTTCTTTAACTCAAATGATAAAGAATCTCCTCCAGAAATAACACATGTAACATATTTTAACTTCATATGATCAAAGTTCTTATTCTTAGTCATTGCATCAAATAAAGTGGGAACACCTACTAATACATTAGGTTCATATTTCTTTAATATCTTATCAAAAGTCTTAGCATTAAATTGTGGAAGTAATATACTAGTACCACCAAAATATTGTACACAATGAATACATACACTTAAACCAAATCCATGGAATATTGGCATAATTGCTAATACTTTATCCTTAGCTCTTAAACAAGCAACATGTTCAAAATTTTGCATAGCTGAAGCATTAAGATTAAGATTAGTTAACTTAACTCCTTTAGGAGTACCTGTAGTACCACCACTATATAAAATAGCAGCTAACTCCTTACCCTTAAAGTCATCATCTATTTCTTTAGTATACTCTTTACCTAGTTTAATAAAATCTTTCCATGATATTCTCTTATCACATCTTTCAAGTCTAATCTTATACCCTTTAGTCGCAACATATACAGGTACCATATACATAGGCATAGAATCAGCTACACTAACAGTAATAACCTTCTTAACTTTAGTATCTTCTAATACATGATTTACTTTATTAAATGCAAAGTCAATTGTAATTAACCATTCAGTCTTAGAAATTCTTAAATAATGCCTAATTTCATTTTCTGCACTTAATGGATGTATCATACTAGCTACAGCACCTATTTTATTTGCTGCATAAAAGGCAATAATACCTTCAGGAGTATTAGGCATACAAATAGATACTACATCTCTATGTTTAACCCCTATAGCCTTTAAAGCTCTAGCAGTATCATCAATTTGTTTTAAGAATTCATGATAAGTCTTCTTATTACCATAATAATTATAACTAATATTATTTAAATGCTTACTTGCAGTATATTCAATCAACTTATAAGCAGAAAAATCTGGATAATCTAAATGTTCATGTTCATCTCCATAATACTTATACCATGGAGTATTAATTTTTTTACTCATATAAAATAACCACCTGTTTACCATTATACTATAACTATATTTTTTTAACAAATTAAAAGACACTTATTTATGTCTTTTTAATAATCTTTTTAGAAAAATTCTTGCAGATTCAATTCTACTTTTTAAATTCTCTTTTAAATTAGGAATTATATATGGAAGTACAAATATAACAAACCATAAAGTAAATTGTAAATTACCACTAAATATAGATTTAACAGCTATTATAGTAATAACACAAATAATTAGTAGTAATAATACAATCATTATAAGGTTAATAATATTATTAAAATCATTCTTAGTCTCAAAATTAATCTCTTTCTTCTTTAAGAAACTATCTACTTTTACTTTAAAATTATTAAAAGACTCTTCTATTTTATCTATATCATCTCTATCAGTAGTAAATTCACATCCTCTAATAATAATAGACCCATTATTAGAAATAACTATATCTACATTTTGATATTCTACGTAACTATCTTTATCTATATTTATACCAAACTCTTCTCCTAATATTTTAATTACTCTATTACGACACTTATTAGATATAAATTTAGCTTCATTTAAATATACTTTTATATCATTATTTATTTTATTTAATCTTTCCTCTTTATTCATATATTCTCCTAAAATAAAAAGTTGTCTTAAACAACTTTTATTACTAAATAAATTGTTTATTATTAATCTTCTTTTAAATTATAATAAACATCTTGTACATCATCTAAATCTTCTAATGTTTCTACTAAGTTTAATACTTTCTCAGTACCTTCTTCATCTAATGTAACTTCCATTGTAGGAACATAAGTTAATTCACATTCTAAGAATTCTTTAACACCAGCTTCTTCTAAAGCATCTCTTACTGCAGTAAATGTAGTTTGATCTGTAGTAATTACATAAGTATCTTCCATATTTTCGAAATCAATTGCTCCTGCATCTAATGCAGTCATCATCATTGTTTCTTCATCATAATCTGAAGGAATAGCAATAGAACCTTTTCTTTCAAACATATAACTTACAGAACCATCAGTTCCTAAGTTACCTCCAGCTTTAGTAAATGAACTTCTAACTTGTGAAGCAGTTCTATTACGATTATCAGTTAAACAATCAACCATAAAAGCAACTCCACCATGTCCATAACCTTCATATCTTACACTTTCATAATTAGCACTATCTGAGTTACCTGCAGCTTTATCAATAGCCTTTTGAATATTATCTTTAGGCATATTTTGTGCTTTAGCTTTATCAACAACTAATCTTAATGCGGCATTTTGAGCTGGATCAGGACTTCCACTCTTTGCAGCAACCATAATTTCCTTTGCTAGTTTTTGAAATACTTTACCACGTGCAGCATCTAATAATCCTTTTTTTCTATGAATTGTAGCCCACTTTGAATGTCCACTCATTTTAATACCTCCCGTTCATTCCTATATATATTAACATAAAAAGGTTAACATATCAAGTTTTACTTATTACTTGCTAAGTAAATACCGATATCGTTAACCGCATTTTTTTGATCTAAATCTAATATCATATTATCATTAAAATATTTAAAATCTTGTGAAACAGCTTTTATATAGAATGTATTTATTCTTTCAAATATATTAGTAGTTCTATCAGCTTCTTTTATAGCCATCATAGTACCTAAAGTAAATATATAGTCATTACAAGGTTTCTTACCTCTAACTATAGCATCTAATTTATCTACTATTTCTTCACTACCTAATAATCTAACTATTTCATCATGTCCTCTACCTTCTAGCAGATAACCTAAATAAGTTAACGTTAAGTATGAATCATTCATATTATAAATTGAATCATATATTTTTTTATTTATATAATTAATTGAATCATTTTTTAAAGCTTTATTAGTACTTAAATGTTTTGCTAAAGCAAATTCAGTTAAAGAAGTAATAGCTTCAACATATACTTTCTTTAATCCTCTATCATATCCTTCAGCATCTAATAAATTTCCTGCAAATAGATGAGCATATTCTCTAACTAGTAGATAACTTTCTTCTATCTTTGAAGATTCTAATATTTCTATTTTATAGTTATCTCCACTCAAAGTTATTCTACTACTACTATTTCCCATTTGATCTCTATTTAAGAAAACAATATTATTATTTGCTACATCAAAATCTATTTGCTTAATAATATTTGGTGAAATCTTATAAAAGAAATTTTTTATAATATTAATCGTAGTCTTTTTATCCTTTAGAGTTATTTTATAATCGCTATCTTTTGATTCTTTTAATTGCTTATATTCTTCATCTTTTAAATTCTTATTTAAACTACTGGCATATACTATGAAATCATTAAAGTTCTTATAGAAAAAAGGATCAGAATTCTCTAGGTAATTTAAATATTCTATTGCACTTCTATCCATTATCTACCCATCCCCTTATTTATAGCATTTCTTTGTATAATATAGTTTTTTCTAGAATTCTCTTAACATCATTTTCAGTAAATGGTTTTCCAAGCATATCTACTATAGTATAAGTAAATGCTCTATCAATTGTATCTCTTGAAGAATCTCCAGAAATAATTGATACAGGGATTTTACTAAATAAATCATTTTCTTTCATATACTCTAGTACAGCAAAACCATCTACACCAGGCATATTAAGATCTAGTAAAATTGCAGATATAAAATCATTATCTTTATTAGCATAAATAATATTAATTGCTTCTTGACCATTCTTTGCAGATCCAACATTATATCTATCAGAGAAAATTCTTTTAACGAAGTTTCTAATAATATTTGAATCGTCTACAACTAAGATTGTAGCTTTATCATATACTTCTCCACCTGAAGGTGCAGGTTGTTGTCCCGCTTGTGCAGGTTGTGCAGCAGCATCAGCAGGAGCAGCTTGAGCAGTTGTTGTAGTTGCAGCACCAGCTGGAGGAGTATCATTTAAATACTCATTAGCAATAGCAACAGCATTACCAACAGCAGTTTGTAAAGATGGGAAGTTTTGTTGAATATATAAAACATCTCCCATACGGCTCTTTACCTCGTGATTTGAAGCTACTACAGATAATTCATTAAATCCAAAATATTTAGAATCACTCATTAAAGAATGTACATAGATAGTATAGTTACCCATATCTTTGTTGTTTTTATAATTCTCTAGTTTTTGAAGCTTTTCAGGTGCACTAAAAATAAACTCCCCTAGAGTCTTATTATACGTATCTATATCACCAAATAACTCCAAACTAGACTTAATATCAACACCCTTTGATGTCAAAAAATTAATATCTTTCATTATTTTCACCTCAATCTTCTATACAAATTATATCATAAATAATTAAAAAATAAACTATTTTAATATTTTTCTTTTATTATAAATTACAGGATAAGGATCCCCATAAGCTTTTAAGTCTGTTTTAACTAGTTCTCCCAACCCATTTTCTTTTATTCTATCCTTTGCAAAACAAAGAATTGAATCAGTCCATGCCTCAGTATCAAAGAAGTCATCAAACTCATAATGACCACCCTCACATAAAGCTACTAAAAAGTCTAATTTATTATCAGTAGCTTTTCTAATTAATAATTCAGTGGCATCACATGGCATAAATCCAATTATCATATCAGCTCCACTAACATCAGTATTTAATTCAAATCTCTGTTTTTTTAATATTAAATTATCCTGTTGTTTTTGACTTTTACTTAACTTAGGATCATATACAGTAACACTACCTGTATCTTGCATAGAACTTATTCTTTTCGCAACTGAAGGTATTACTCCTCCACCCACTTCTATAATATTACGATCAATATCAAAATTATCTTTTAATAAATCAACAAAAGCTTTATAAGCATTTTTATCATCATCAATAAGACCTAATTCATCATATATTTGTCTCATTGTATCAGGTAAATTTAAAGTATGTTCTAACATATCTGCATTACTAAGTAAGTATCTAATCTCTAAGTTAGAATAATCTTCTAAATGTTCTTTTACATAATCTTTTACTACTTTATATTTAGGATCTAAACTCTTAGTATTAAGATTATCAATAATATTTCTTCTATCTTGTTGCATAATCTTTTCCCCCATAATAAAACTATACCACAAAAATAAAAAAAATTAGTACAATTTGTACTAATTTTTAATCTTTAAACATAAAGTAGAAGTCTAGTATCCTTACTTCGTCTCCTTCTTCAGCACCTAATTCTCTTAACTTATCATCTATTCCCATACGAGAAAGTTTCTTAGCAAATCTATATTCTGCTTCTTCTCCAGAGAATTTAGTCATCTTGAAAATTCTCTCTACTTCATCACCAGAAATAGCCCATGTACCATCATCATCTCTTGTAATAGTAAATGGCTCTTCCTTCTTAAATTTATATAATACATGTGATTCTATTTGACTATCATCATATAAAGGATTAACAGGAATAGCATCTAACATATCAGCTAATTTATCTACTACTGCTTGTAATCCTGTATTTGTAGCTGCACTTACTTCAAATATTTCTACATCAGGAACCTTCTTTTTAAATTCTTCTAAATTATCTTTAGCTCCTTCAATATCCATTTTATTAGCAACTATAATTTGAGGTTTTTCAAGTAACTTAGTATTAAATTCACCTAATTCTTTATTAATTAAAAGATAATCTTCGTAAGGATCTCTAAGTTCTGATCCACTCATATCTATAACATGAGCAATTACTCTAGTTCTTTCAATATGTCTTAAGAATTTATCTCCTAATCCTTCACCTTGAGAAGCTCCCTCAATTAATCCTGGAAGATCTGCCATAACAAAGCTTCTTCCATCACTAGCTTTAACAACCCCTAAATTAGGATTTAATGTTGTAAAGTGATATGCTGCAATCTTAGGTTTAGATTTAGATACACAAGATATAATTGTACTCTTACCAACGCTAGGTAATCCAACAAGACCTACATCAGCTAACATTTTAACTTCTACTTTAAGAGTCTTTTCTTCTCCTTCTTCTCCTTTTTCAGAGTAATCAGGAGCAGTATTAGTTTGTGTTTTAAAAGCAGTATTTCCTCTACCACCTCTACCACCTTTAGCGATTAACTCTTCTTGATCTTTACGTGATAAGTCTGCAATAACTAAACCAGTATCTAAATCAGTAACAACAGTACCTTGAGGTACTCTAACAACTAAAGGTTCTGCACCTTTACCATGTTGATTCTTACCTCTACCATTTTCACCATTACTTCCTTTAATTGTTTTTTGATATCTTAAGTCTAGTAATGTATGTAATCCCTCATCTACTTTAAAGATAATGTCAGCACCATGACCACCATTACCACCATAAGGTCCACCCATTTCAACGAATTTTTCACGTCTGAAAGCAGTACATCCATCTCCACCATTACCAGCTTCAACTTTTATAGTAACCTCATCTACAAACATTAAAATCCCTCCTTTAAAAATTATATCATAAAAGAAAAAAGTCCCTAAGGACTTTATCAAACTAATTTAAATTATTCTGCTGGATAAACAGAAGCTTGTTTTTTATCTCTTCCTAAACGTTCAAATTTACAAATTCCATCAATTGTAGAATATAAAGTATCATCATTTCCACGTCTTACATTTTTACCTGGGAATACTTTAGTTCCACGTTGACGATATATAATTGAACCAGCTGTGATGAATTCGCCATCAGCTGCTTTAGCTCCTAATCTACGTCCTGCAGAATCACGACCATTAGATGTTGATCCTTGCCCTTTGTGGTGAGCAAATAATTGGATATTTAATCTTAAAAAATTCATAATTCTCCTCCTTACTTAACTTCAATATTAGCTGGATATTGTTTCTCCAACTCTTTTAAAAGACTAACCATGTTTCCTATTAGTATTTGAGTAGTACTATCATCACTCTTAATAGTGATTGTCATACCCTTTTTACTAACTAAGTAACTTAGACTTTGTTTATCAAGTGCAAGTATTCCATTTACAGTAGTAGTAACAATACTACTAACTGCAGCACATACTATATCTTTTCCATAATCATCATACATAGCATGTCCTAATACTGAAACTTTCTTAAACTTAGCACTTTCTTTTTCAATCGTAACCTTTATCATATTAATTAACCATTAATTTTAGTAATTTTAATTTTTGTATATGGTTGTCTATGTCCTTGAGTTTTACGATTAGATCTATCTTTACTCTTATACTTGAAAACTCTGATTTTCTTATTTTTACCGTTCTTTAGTACTTCACCTTCAACAGTAACATTAGTAAGATAAGGGTTTCCTACTTTTGAATCAAGCATTAATACTTGATCAAATTTAACAACATCACCTGAAGCAGCATTTAATTTTTCAACGTAAATTTCACTACCTTCAGTTACGTAATATTGTTTTCCACCAACTTTAACTACAGCGTTCATTAATATACCTCCTTTATTTAACTTAAGACTCGCTTTTAAGGTACAGATTATCTGTTTTTACCTTTTCAATGCGGTTTGAGCATGAGGCTTCAAACATCAAAGATTATAACACAACAAATATTCCTTGTCAAATATAGTTTTTAAAGAATTTTAATAATTTTTTTCTATGTAAAATTACCCATTTATGATATTCTATTTTAGAAGGAGATGATTGATTTGAAATATAAGAGAATTTTACTTAAATTAAGTGGCGAAGTTCTTGCTGGTTCTAAAGGTACAGGAATAGATTTTGAAAGAGTACTAGAACTAGCTAATGAAATTAAAGAATGTGCTGATTTAGGTGTTGAGATTGGTATCGTTGTTGGAGGAGGAAACTTCTGGCGCGGTAAATCTAATGAATATATGGATAGAGCTACATCAGACTATATTGGTATGATGGGAACTGTAATGAATGCTCTAGCCTTAGGAGATGCATTTAAACAATTAAATGTACCAGTAAGAGTACAAACTGGTGTAGAAATGAGACAAATAGCTGAGTTCTATATTAAAGATAGAGCTATTCGTCATTTAGAAAAAGGACGTGTTGTTGTATTTGGTTGTGGAACTGGTTCACCATTCTTCTCAACTGATACTGCTTCTGCTCTAAGAGCTGCAGAAATAAAAGCTGATGTTTTAATTAAAGCAACTAAAGTAGATGGCGTATATGATAAAGATCCAAAGAAGTATGATGATGCTAAAATGTTTACATCTATAACTTTCTTAGATGTATTAAAACAAAAACTACATGTAATGGATTCAACAGCAACAGGTTTATGTATGGATGAAGATATTCCAATACATGTTTTCAACGTTAATAAAAAAGGTATATTAAAAAGGATTATTTTAGGAGAAGAAATTGGTACAATAGTTACTAATTAAAAAATAGTCCTTCGGGACTATTTTTATTTTTCAAATCAATCAAAAAAGCAAGTAACAACTTGCTTTTATTTTTTTATATTCTATCTCTTAAGAAAGGTGGTAATTCATATCTATCATCATTATCTTCTTGAGGCTTTGGAGTATCAAGAATTTCTGCAGGAATACCATACTCAGCTTTTCTAGTAGGTTGATCACTACGTCTAGCTGTTTGAGTTTCAGTAAATACTGGTTGTTCTTGTTGAACTTGATTTAATCTTTCTCTCTCTTTTTGTTCTTGTAATTTTTTAGCTTTATCAAATCCAGTAGCAATTACTGTAACAATTACTTCATCACTTAAGTTCTCATTAATAACAGAACCAAATATTGTATTAATATCAGTTCCAGCAGCAGCTCTAACTACTTCAGCAGCTTGTTCTGCTTCAAATAATGTTAAGTTAACTCCACCAGTAATATTAATAATTGCATCAGTAGCACCAGTAATAGGTATCTCTAATAATGGAGATGATACTGCTTGTTTAGCAGCTTCAATTGCTCTTTCTTCTCCCATACCTATACCAATACCGATAATAGCATGTCCAGATCCTTCCATTACAGCTTTAACATCTGCAAAGTCAAGGTTAACTAATCCTACTACAGCAATTAAATCTGATATAGATTGAACACTACGACGAAGTACATTATCTACTTCTTTAAATGCTTCAATCATTGGAGTAGTTTTATCTATTATTTCTCTTAATCTATCATTTGGAATGATAATTAATGTATCAACATGTTTTCTTAATTCTTCAATACCACCTAAGGCATTATCCATTCTTCTCTTTCCTTCGAATGAGAATGGTTTAGTAACTATAGCTACTGTTAAAGCTCCTAATCCTTGAGCAATTTCAGCTATTACTGGAGCTGCTCCAGTACCAGTTCCTCCACCCATACCAGCAGTAATAAATATCATATCAGCACCAACTAGTGCATCTTCTATTTCTTTTTTAGATTCAAGTGCTGCTTCTTTACCAATCTCAGGTCTAGCTCCAGCTCCTAATCCATCAGTTAGATTAGAACCAATTTGGATTTTGACATCAGCCTTAGAAGAATTTAAAACTTGTAAATCTGTATTAGCAGCAATAAATTCAACACCCTTAACACCAGATTCAACCATTCTGTTAATGGCATTTCCTCCACCGCCACCAACACCAATGACTTTAATCTTCGCTAATTGATCCATCTCTAATCCGCCTAACATACCTTGTCCTCCTTAATCAATCAAATAAGTGATTATAAATATCTCCGAAACTATTATAATCACTCAACTTATATTCAGTAGATGCCAAAATTCCTAATGACTCATTATCTATCATATTATAAGACTTGCCTCTTAAAGCAAGTTTAAGATCAAAATATTTAATAACACCAAAAGCACTACTATACTTATTGTGTCTTAAACCCATAGTAGAAATTTTACATAATTTAGCTAATCCATTAAATTCGTTGTCTAATAAATAATTAAACCCCGGGATTTCGCTTAACCCACCTGTAACAATTATATAACGTATTTCCCTATTTGTTAAGTTTTTTATTTCATTTTTAGAAAGTTTTAAAATTTCTCTAAGTCTTGCTTCTACTACCTTTGAAGCCCCTATTTGAGTAATTTCTTTCTTACTTTCATCCTTAGTAGTAACATTAACTACTTCTTTTTCATCTGCATACTCTTCCATAGCATAACAGAAATCTTCTTTAAGCTTTCTAGCTTCTTCATTATCTATATTATATATATAAGATAAATCTTTATCTACATTAACACTACCTACAGGTAATTGAGAATGTTTAATTTGTATACCTTTATTGAATATAGATACATTAGTAGATGTCTCTCCTATATTTAAAACAGCACCTACATATACATCTTCTCCTACACCTAAAGCAGCGTGGTAATCACCAGTAGAAGTAAATGCTACATCTATAGTTTCTAAACCAGCTAATCTAATAGCTTCTAAAGGTTTATATAAATTATTCTTAGGAATACTACTTATAACTACTTTAGCTTCTAAAGTACTACCCCTCATACCTTTAGGATCCTTAATATTTTCACTTTCATCTACAATAAAATTAATTGGAGTTACTGTAATAATTTCATACCCATCTACTCTATGATCTTTTACTGCTTGATTTAATACATTACTAATATCATTACCAGTAACACCATTAGGATCTAATATATCAACAGTTCCAACTACAATATCCATCTTACAATCTTTAGGTGAAATAGCGGCTATAACTTTACTAATCTTAATATCTAGCATTTCTTCAACATTCTGTACACAATCTCTAATACTATTAGAACAAGCTCTAACATCATATACTTGTCCATTTATAACACCACTAGAAAAATAACTGTTTGCAGCTAAACAATTGTATTTTCCATTTTTCTTTTCGACAACAACTATTTTTATACTATCAGTACCTAATTCAATACCAGTATAAAATTCACACATAACATCCACCGCCATCCTATAAAGATTATACAATATTACAAAAGAAAAGAAAAGTTTTTATTACTTTTCACTCTCTAAATAATAAACAGAATAATCTTTATTTTTTTCTATAAATTTACCATTCTCTATCACATAATTAGCTAACTCTTTATAATATTGTTGATTATAAGAATTATTCTTTAATGCAGCCATACTTATTATATAATATTTATCCCTATCATTATTAATTTTATTAATCATAGTATTATAACTATCATATCCATAATTACCATAATTAGTTAAATCATAATAGGTAATATCTAAATTATTAGTAATCTTATAAAAATAATTCTCAGTACCTAATAATAGTAGTATTACATTGCCATTATATTTATTATATATTCTGTCTACATAATTATAATCTTTAATCATACTAATAGAAGAATATCTTAAAGGATATTTA
>JAUNMV010000006.1 GCA_030531695.1 Bacilli bacterium
ATACTATTACTTGTTTAGATTTATTGGGTAATGTGATTAATACTGTTAAGTATGATAATGTTAAATTTACTAGTATTATAAATGTAGAAGATAAAATATATTTAAGTGGTATATATACTGATACTCATAATAAAGGTTTTATTGTTTCTTATGATATGAATTTATCTAAAATTAATGAAGTTTTATATGATAAATATGGTGATATTAGATTTAATAAATTATTATTAGATGATGATAGTATTATAGTTATTGGAGATACTTACTATTATGATGAAGAAAGAATTAGTGATGGTTTAATTGGTAAGTATACTTTAGACTTAAAAGAGAAATCTGTTATTAGATATAATGGTAGTAGAAATATTAAGTTTAATAATATTATTAAAAAAGATGATAAATACATTGTAGTTGGTAATTATAATGATACTTTAAATATTAGCTCTAAGTTTATTGTGTTTAGTTCATCTTTAAAGAATATAGGTGCATAATATGAAAATTACTTTAGTTAGACATGGTATGACTGAATCTAATTATTTAGAAATATGTCAGGGTAGAGTTAATAGTGAACTTAATGAGAGTGGAAGAAGACAATGTAAGAAGTTAAAAGAGAAATTAAAAGATCAACATTTTGACTTCTGTTATATGTCTCCTCTTTTAAGATGTGTTGAAACTGCAATTATTTTAATTGGTGATAGAGTAGAGACTTTTCCTGATAAAAGAATTACTGAGAGACATTTAGGTGAATTTGAAAATATGCCTCGTAAGTTTTATGATGCAGATAGTTATTGGGATTATGATACTAATTTAAGCGATAGAGGAGTAGAGCCTATACAAGATGTTTTTAAAAGATGTAGTGAATTTTTAGATTATATTAAGGAAAAGCATAAAGGACAAGATATTTTAGTAGTGTCTCATGGATCTCCTATTAGAGCACTTAGACATTTAATTTTAAATCACGAATTAAAAGGTAATTTAATGGATGATTATATAGATAATTTATATTGTGAGACATTTGAAATAGAAGACAAATAAAAAAAGTACATCGATTGATGTACTTTTATTTTTTTTACTTATTGTAGAATTCAACGATTAATGCTTCATTGATATCAGCATTTAATTCATTTCTTTCAGGCATTCTTACATAAGTAGCTTCCATTTTGTTTTCATCATAGTTAATGAATTCAACTCTACGGCTTACTTTTGCTAATGATTCAGTTACAACTTTTAAGTTCTTATCAGCATCTTTCATAGAAATAACATCTCCAGGTTTAACTCTGTATGATGGAATATCTACTTTCTTACCATTTACTGTAACATGTCCGTGATTAACTAATTGTCTAGCTCCACGACGAGTAGATGCGAAACCAATTCTGTATACTAAGTTATCTAATCTTGATTCTAATAATCTTAAGAAGTTAGTACCTTGAATACCTTTCATTTTAGAAGCTTCTTCAAAAGTCTTTCTAAATTGTCTTTCGTTTACTCCATACATGAAACGAACTTTTTGTTTTTCTTTTAATTGTGTTCCGTAATCAGATAATTTTCCTTTACGGTCTTTACCATGTTGTCCTGGTCCAAATGGACGTTTAGCTAATTCTTTACCAGTTTCACTGATAGAGAATCCAACACGACGAGCTTGTTTGTAACTTGATCCTGTATATCTTGACATGATCTATTCTCCTTTTCCTATATATTTTTTTACAAATACACATGAATTGTTTAGTCGTAATTTAGGGAGTTTTTCTTTCACTTAAACAGCGATTGCTACTTATATTTGAAAAACACATTAAATTACTCTAAACATGCTGTTTCAAGGAATTTGCAGTTTCAATTATATGATAAATTCCTTTATATGTCAAGGAATAATAGTAATTTATTACTTATACATAATATTATTTATTTAAAATAGTAGAAAATTGTCTTATTATTGTGGTAAAATGATGATATAGTGTTAAAGAATATTGAGGTGAGTATATGCAAGGTGGATTTTTATTTATTGGATCTATTATCATTATTGTACTTATCATTCTTACTATTATTGTTCAAATAATTAAAAAAGTTAGATTTAAATATTATAGAAATAAAGTAAAAGACTTAGAAATTAAACGTAATTTAGTTGCCTCTACTCCTGTTTTACTAGAATTATCTAGAGTAGAACCTATTATTAAAAATGATAGGATGGAAGAAAAATATAATAGATGGCAAGATAGATTTAATAATTTAAAAGAAAATAGACTAACTAAGATTGATGACATGCTAATAGATTTAGATTTATTTGTAGATAAGAGAGATTATAAACAATGTGGTTATAGAATGGCTAAAATAGAAATTGAAATCTACAAAGTAAGGGAAAGTGCTGAACACTTGTTAAATGAAATTAAAGATTTAAGTAAGAGCGAAGAAAAATATCGTTCTAGTGTTATTAAATTAAAAACTAAATATAGATCATTAAATGCTGAATATCAAAATAGAAAAGAAACTTATGAAGATATGCAAGATGCTATTGAGTTACAACTTGAAAATATTGAAAGAAGATTCTTAGATTTTGAAAAAGTAATGGATTCTAGTGATTATCCTGAGGTAGTACATATTACTAAAGCTTTATATGAGATGATTGATCATATGGAAGTTATTATTAAAGAGATGCCAGAAGTACTTGCTATGGCAAGAGTTGCTATACCTAATAGAATTAAAGAGATTAAAGAAACATATGATTCTATGGTTAATGATGGGTATCCTTTAGATTATTTAAATATTGATTATAATATCGAAGAATCTAATAAAAATATAGAATTGATTTTAGATAAAGTTAAAGTACTTAATCTAGAAGGTTGTATGTTTGATTTAAAAACAATGTTAGATTATTATGATGCAATATTTATAGATTTTGAAAAAGAAAGATTATCTAGAAAAGCATATGAAGAATTAACAATAGATTTTGGTAAGAGATTAGAAAAGACTAATAACTTAGTAAGAGATGTATATGCTCAAATAGAAGATATTAAGAATATGTATGATTTAGAGGATTCTGATTTACAAATTATTGATGATGTTAACAAAGTTTTAGTTGTTATTAATGATGATTATAATAAGATGCTTGCTAAAGTTGAAAGTGAATCTTCTCCTTATTCACAAGTTAATGAAGAGTTAGAAAACCTTATGGTTAGATTAACAGAGATGGAAGATTCATTCGATGTTGCACTTAAATCTTTAGGTAATTTATATGAAGATGAACAAAGAGCTAGAGAACAATTAGAAGAAATTAAAGGATTCTTAAAATTATGTAAGAGTAATATACGAGGATTTAAATTACCTGTAGTAAATGATATATACTTTGTTCAATTAAGTGAAGCTGATGAAGCTATTAATGATGTAGTTACTGAGTTAGAAAAGACACCTATTGTTATTAAGACTTTAAATACTAGAGTTGATACTGCAAGAGATTTAGTTTTAAAACTATATAATACTACTACTGAAATGGTTAATAATGCTAAGAATGCAGAGATGGTAATGGTATATGGAAATAGATATCGTACTATTAATCCTGAGATAGATAATAGATTGGATATTGCTGAAGCTAAATTCTATAAAGGTGAGTATAAGAATGCTTTAGATATTTCATTAAGTGCTATTTCACTTGTGGATAAAAATATTGATATGAAGTTTTTTGGAAGAGATGATATTTAGTATCATCTTTTTTTATTTTTTATATCAAAAATATAGATAGATTGTAGAAAATATGATAATATTATAGTTGTAATAAAATAGGATTTTTATCTAAAAGATAGGGTGAAGCTAATGAAGAAAAAGATGTTTTTTATAATAGTATCAGTACTTGCAATGATTGGTGCTACTGTATATATGGGTATTAATTTACAAAAACAATCACAAAAGTCATTTACTAAAAGTGGTTATATTTTAGACTCTAATACTTCTAGTGGTAATGAGAAAGATGCTGATAAGAAAGATTCTGGTGCTACTAAGTATTATTTTGGTAAAGATACTGCTTATAAGAATAGTGTAGATACTACAATAGAATTTAAAGATTCTAATGGTAAGAGTGTTAAAGTACCTGAAGCTTCATTTATTCACTATGATGATGATTCTATTGGGTTACTAAAAAAGGGTGTTGTATTAAATCTTGAAGATATTAAAAATACTATTCCTATTTACTATAACCTTTATGAGGGTACTATCTTACAATATTCTAATGGTTCTTATTTAGTAGATAACTTAGGTAAAGAACTTAGATTTACTCAATTTATTGTAAGAGTATCAGACAATAAATATTTACTTGTTAGTGATAATATTAAATTACAATTAGATGAGAATACTTCAACTACTATTAAATCTAATTATGTTGAGATTAGTGTAGTAGAAGAAGGAATTATTAGAATAGAGAATCAAGATGCAACTTATAATACTGTTGCAACTGAAGCTTTTATAGATTTAGGTAATGAAATGACACTAAATCTTGATAATGGTTACTTCTTTATTGGAGAAGAACCTATTGTTAATTTAAACTCTATGGTTATTGATAGTGATGATAATGTAGATATCACTCCAATAGAAGAGGTCAAGGAAGCTATTAAGAAAGCAAAAGAAGAAGAGGAAGAAGCTAAGAAAGCTGCTACCGGAGGTGGCGGCGGAGGCGGCGGAGGCGGAGGCTCTGTCGGTGATGCTGGAGAAGAAGGTAGTTCTACAGGATTTGTTAGTACAGAGACTGAAGTTGTTGAAAACGCCTTACAATTACCTACAGCTTCATTAACAGATGTTTCTGTTAGTGCTAATAGTTTTCAAGGTACAATAAGTATTAATGACCCAGATTCTACTATTTCTGGTCCTACTTATACATATATTATGGATAATAGTACTAGTAGAGTAGTATTTGAAAAAGAATCTGATCAAGGTGTATATGCAATAGATGTATTTAGTGAAAACTTAACTCCTGAAACTAGTTACTTATTAGTTTCAACTATTCATTATACTAAGAATGAAATTGATTATACTATGGATGTAGTACAACAATTATTTATAACTAGTTCAATTGGTATAAGTATTGAAAAAGATTACTATGGTATTAATGAATTATCATTTAAAGTTAAGATTGATGATTTCTCTAGAGTTAAAAGTGCTGATGTTAAGATAACTACTACTAATGGTGAAGTTATTGATTCTCAATCTATTACTGATGAAATGGCAAAGACTGAGGATGGTGTAGCAGTTCTATTTGGAGGATTATCTTCTAATACAAAATATAATATTTTAGTTAATAATATTCTTTATCAAGATACTGTAGTTGCTGAAGAATTTAATTTATCTATTTCTGCTAAAACTTTAAAGGCTAGACCTTCTTTAGGTACTCCTTCATTTGCAATAGATAAGAAAAATGCTATTTTTACTTTAAAATTAAATAATGTATCAGATCCTAATAATGGTATAGATAAATATATATATGAAGTTTATGATGCTAGAACTTATTCTAGTGGAGCTGAACCTATTGTTTCTATTGAAAAGCCTTCTTTAGGATCAGTTGATTTACGTATTGAAGATGGATTAATTGAAAGAAATATTCCATATGTATATAAAGTAGTTGCATTATTCTATGATAATGAAAAATATATAGAATATACTGCTGGTCCAAGTAATCCATTTAGAATGGATGGTGTTGAAGGTCCATCAGTATCATGGACTACTATTGAATCTTCTGGTGGAGTAACACATGATTCTATTCATGGTAAGATTACTATTTCAGATCCAAAAGGTACAATTGATTTTACTAAAAATATAACAGTTATATTTACAAACTCTATTGGTACAACAACTACTAGAATATTTACTTCTGGTAACTCAGTATTACCAATTGATGAGTTAAATTTAAGAAAAAATGAAACTTATACGTTCTCTGTTTATGCAACAGTAGACTTAATGGATAATAATGGTACGGTTGACTCTTACCATATTGGTAGTGTTACGGTTAATACGTTAGCTACTAATCCATTTGATGTATTCTACTATGTACAAACTGGTGTTGTTACAGAGGCATTCAGAGTTCAATGTAAATTATTAAATGTTCCAGATCATGATAATGAATATGAAGCTACTACTTTAAATGAAATTACTTTCTTAATATATGATGGACCTAATACTTCAGGTACTCTTGTTAAGAGATTAAAGAAAGTAGATAAGAATTATCATAATCCTGATAAACAAAAGTATGATTATAATACATCTTTAAAAGGTGAATATTATGATTCAACATTCATATTAAATCCTGAGTTCTTTAATATGGATAGTAATGATTTCTCATCTGAGTATTACACGATTCAGATTGTAGATGCTAAAGACTATACGGATTTCCAAAATGATATAGGTATAGTTAAAGATAATGATTCGGTTACTGTACAAGTTCATGGTTTCATTGATGACCCAGATCCTGATTCTAAAGAGTGGTTTAGTAATACGCTTATTAGAAATAAAGATGCAGGTGATTATGATAAATACGATGAAAATTTAGCTGCAGAAACAATTGTTGGTATTAGAGTACATGCTAATTTCGATAACTCTAAGAAGTATGGTAAATACTTAAAATACACTGTTTGGGATTATAGTGATTCTGATGATATTATTGAACTTACTCAACATTCTAAGACAGTTTACTTTAATTCAGATGGTTCTATAGAAGATGTATTCTATTGGTTTGATTATGGTACTCCTTATAATGTAGATGATAGTGAAGATTCAGTACTTCGTAGGGGTCACTCATATGTCTTCTCGTTTGTAGGTGGACTTGATATGGATAATGATGATATTGCTGAGACAAGGTATCCTACTTCGAATGATAAAGTGTTAAAATCTAAAGAAGCAAAAATATATAAACAAGATCCGGTATTAAAAATGTATCCATCTAAGACACAGATGACTACTGGTAATACTGGTGCTATGACGATTAAATATTTATATGAAGATGTAGATTATACATTAGAGGCTAGTAGTTTATTAGCAGTAATGTATGATTCTGCTGGTACTATTAAAGGTACAAATTCAGCTACTATTACTAGAACTAATGGTACTAATTATTCTACTGCAGTATTTGCTAATTTACCTGTTAATAACTATATTATGATTAATGGTTATATGGAATCTATTAAATATAGAGAACCAGCTCAAGTTACTTATATTAATCAATACTTTGATGATTATTATAATTTACCTAATATTGAGTACAGTTTAACTACAGATATTAACCGTGTAATTGTTTCAATAGATAACTATTCAAATCTTTCTGAAGCGATTAGACATATAGCTGCATTAAAGATTACATTTACTTGTCAAGGTCATGATCCTATTGTAAAAGACTTTGTTAAGTTAAACGGTGATAATGCTGTTGTAGATATGTATGATATCTCTGACTTCTTAGGTAATGAAGTTAATGTTAGAGTAGATGCTTATTACGATACAGATATCATTGGATGGGATCCTGAAAGTGATTATGTTTCTTTACAAGCTGTAAAAGATATATATGGTGGAGGAGAATACTTCACATTAAGTAATAATAATTATTTAGTTGAAAGTGATATAGCTAGAGGATCTATTTATCATTTAGGTTATATTAATAGAAACTTCTTATTGTTATTACAAAATTCTGAATATTATACAGTAATTAATTCTACACCTGCTCAAGGTGGTATTAGAGCTAATGCTACATACTTAAACTTAAAGTGGTTAAGTACTTCTAAATTAAATTGTTCAACTGATGAGTCATTTGAATTTAATGAAGTAATTCCAGGAATAAGTTTGGAAAATGCTGATGGAGTATTAAATATCTCTGCTGGTATTAAGAATGTTAACTTTAGAGCATCTGTATTTGGATTTGGTGCTGCTAATATTAAAGATAACTTAATTTATGTTCAATTATCTGAGACTGATGAAAATGCATCATTTATTACTCCAATTGGTGAAGCTCATACATTTACATTAGATGAAATTAATAATGGTGTATGTGAAATTAGAGATTTATCTCCTAAGAAATATTATGCTATGGAGTTCTATGCTTACTTAGATAAAGGTGGAGGTAATTATGAATATACTAAGTTGTATGACTCAGATGAAAATACTAATACAAGAATTTATTATTTTAGAACTTTAGCTGGTGTTGGTATTACTGATATATCTGTTGAATATGTACCAACTAACTATAATAATAAACATTTATTAATTTCTTATACAGTTGATAGAGTTATGGGTTATGAAAAACTTTCTTATAAAGTTGAAAGAAGAGTTTGGAATTCAGAGACTGAGCAATATGAGTATATTGATACTGGTATTGAGATAGCTGATTCTAATCCAAATAATTATGATATTACTCAAACTGCTGATTGTTCTCCTGGTAGTGATTGGAGATTTGGTAGTACATATAGATTAACTATTACTCCTTATACTAAATCTACTATTGGAGAAGAAGAAGTATGGGTAGCACTTGATGAAACTGTAGGTGAGTTAGTATTTGGATTACGTACATTAAAAGCTCCAACTGTTGGTGTTTCTGCATCAGTTTATGATGGAGATAATGCTGAACCTGAAGCATTAGACTTCTATGTATTATTCTATGATCCTGACTCTGTAGTTTATCATGGTGCTGTAGGTACTTTGAATGAAAACAATGGTGTTTATACTATTAAAATAGAAGAATTAGATTCTGATGGAGAAGTTGTTCAAGATGTTACTCCTGCAAATTATACTAATGTTGAATATCGTATAACTGGTTCAAGAAGAAGATTCTTAGTAGATGGATTAAATGATAGTACTAACTATAAATTTACGGTTTCTTATTATCAAGACGTAAATAATAGAGGTACTAGAACTCCTAAGGCATTTTCTTATATTACTAAAGCATTAAATGCAGATAGTGTTTCTGCTGGTACTGTTACGGCAGTTGCTAATGCTACAAATCCTAAAAAGATTGATTTGAACTTCATTGATTCTTATCGTATTGAGACAGTTCAAAAAATTAGATATTCAATTTATAACTCATTCGATGGTACTTCATTTGATAATGAAATTCCATTCGTAAAGAGAACTAAACAAGTAGGAGAAACAATTATTTATTACGTACCATTACCAGAAGTGTTGACTACACAAGGTGTTTACGTAATTCAAATTCAATTGGTTGTAGATAATGTTGTTGTTGATGAACAAACAATTGATTATAATTACATTTAGTTATAAAATAGATAATAGGGAGAGGATAGTATGAAGAGAAAATTAGGTAAGAGAAATGTACGTCTATTCGTATTATTCTCTTTTCTTGTCTTATTGGTTTCCGGTTTATTCATTTATGGTATTTGGACTTCATTTACTATAGATAAGAATATTTATACTGTTGTAAGTGGATCATTTACTTATGATGCTGAAAATAGTTATGTTAAATTAGAGAGTCAAGGTACTCTTCAACAAAAATGGGATAAGAAATATTATCTTTCTGTAGCTGATAAAGAAAAATCTAAGAATAAAGTTTATTCTTTAGGAAATGATGTTGTATTATTTAATGAAAAAGATACTACATTAAAATTATATGGAGCTAATTTTAGAATAGATACTAATGGTAATGTTACTTTTAATGATAAAGAAGTAGATATTGTAAGTAATACATCTCCATTGTTCTACAAATTAGACGATAGAAAGTATTTAATGGTTAGTAAACAAATTGTTACTGAAAAGAAAGAAATTGATACTAAGGATTACTTAGTAGTAGAAATTGATAAGAGTGGTAATGCTTTGTTACTTAATAATGAATTAAATGTTAAAACATTAAGTACTGTTACTTTAAAAACAACTGGTTATGAATTTGATGTTGCTAATGAAAAATTATTAATACCAAATTCTAAAAAGACTATTGATTTGAAGAAAGTTAGTGGAAGTTCTAATCAATATGTAGAACCTACTAAAGAAACTACTACTACAGCTGATACTAACATAGCCTCTGGAGGAGGCGGTGGTGGTGGAGGTGGTGGAACCACTGAAACAACTACATCAGGAAGTAGTGCAGCTACTGGTAGTGCTGGTAGTTCTATAATTAGTAGTACAACTACAAATAGATTAGAGGATTTAAATATTATAAAGACAGCTAGAATTAATTCTGTTGCTGCATATACTTCATATCTAGATGTGTTCTATACAGTAAATGACCCTAAAAATGAATATATATCAGTATATTTAACAGTAGAGGGAACTGATGGATATGAAAATAAATTAATATTAAATAAAGATAATACTAGATATAGAATTAGAAATTTAACTCCAAATACTGAATATACAGTAAGTTTTGGATATACATATGCTAGTAGTGAAAATAGTGATATACTATTAGAAGATACATCAGGTTCTTTTATAATTAAAACAAGTAAGAATCAAGCTAAAATCACTATTAATAAAATTAGTGCAAATAAAATTTATTATACTGTTACATTAGATCAATCATATGCATACGAATTTGCTAATATAGTTGCATATACAAATAATGTTCCAATTGGAAGAGATACTATAAATATTACTCAAGCATTAACTGCTAATGGATATAGTAGTGTAATTACATGTGATAGTGCTTTTAGTAATAAAGTATTACTTAAATTAGAAGATTGTAAGTTTGATGGAGAAGATGTAGAGTCTGATATACAAACTACATTTATTAATTAATAAGGAGGAGTTATATGGAAACTATTTTATCATCAACTATTACAGCTATTGGTACCATGCTAGGACTTGCTTTCTTAGGCATTGGTATCGGTATCGGTATCTTAGGTTCTAAGGTAGCTGAAGCTGTAGGTAGAAACCCTGAAACAAAAGGAGATGTTGTACATTCTGTTATGACACTTATGATTGTTACTACTGTGTTTTTACTATTCTTATTTGCATTTGTTTTCCTATTACTTTACTTTAATCCTTTAACTAGCTAATTATGCAACAAATACTTGAATCATTACTAGTAATAATAATACTAGTATTTGTTGCTTTATTAATATTAGTTATGTTCTTATTCTTAAAAAAGACCGTAGCTAAGATTAATCAGCAATCAAGAGATTTCTTTATCGATAAGCTTCAGGCTTACGATCAGTTATTATTTGAGAGAGAAGAAAAATTAAAAGGGTTAAAAAGTGATATCGAAGAACAGCAAAAAATATTAGATGAAGGTAAAGGTAATAATAATACAGATAGTTCTATTTACCTATTTGATCAACGTAATATTGATTATCAAGATGAGGCAATATTTAAGAAGATGAAAGAAGTTGATCAAAGATTTAATATTGATACTGTAAAATTAGTTAAAAGATTTGTAAAAGAACACTTTCAAGATGATACAGTTTTGGAGTATAATAAATATAATAGTGTACGTAAAGAATTTGATCAGAAAATGATGTTTAAACTTATATCTTTACGTCCTACAGAACAAGAAAAAGAAGTAAAAAGAATATTAGGGGATTGTGCTTATATCGTGGATGAATATAAGAAGAAAACTAAGGCAACTACATTTGAAGTTAAAAAGTTCATTTCTTATTTTGACAAAATCATAGATAAAGTGGATCCTTACATATATGTTTACGTAGGTTCTAATAGAGAGAATTATGATTCAGTTGATGAATTTGTTAGAACTAAAGTAGATACAAACATTTTTAGAGGAATATCTATTGTATATAGAGGCAAACTTTATGATTATAGCTTGAAATAGGAGGTGTTACATATGGATCAAGATTTAGTAGATAACAAAGATTATGTTGATAAACAAATCGATGCGAAAATCATTGAGATTAATAACAATGATAATATCTATGAAATTGGTACTGTTGTAAACGTAAGAGACTTCATCGTAGAAGTTACGGGTATCAACAATGTAATGTTCTACGAAAAAATAAATATTGCTAATAAAGCTATGGGTTACGTTAATAGTATTAATGAAAATTCTGTTACCGTAGCCGTTTTGCGTATTGATTCTCCTATTAATGTCGGTGATATAGTTTACTCTACAAATGTTTTATATAAAGGAAGTTATTCTAGATCTTCAATGGGTAGAGTAATTGATTTGTTTGGAAATGATAAATTATCTGGTAAGAAATACAGTGATTTAGTTGAAGTTCCTATTGAAAGAAAAACTATTCCAATTATGGATCGTGGTACTGTTAATAGACCATTACTTACTGGAATTACAGGTATTGACTTAATGTATCCAATAGGTAGAGGACAAAGACAGTTAATAATTGGTGATAAAAGAACTGGTAAAACACAAATTGGTCTTGATACTATTGTTAATCAAAAAGGACAAAATGTTATTTGTTTCTATGTAGCAATTGGTAAGACTAAAAAAGAAGTTAAAAATATATATTCAGAGTTATTAAAGAAGGGTGCTTTAGAATATACTACAATATTTACAGCATTCAATGATGAGTTACCTCCAGTTATTTCATTAGTTCCTTATTTTGCACTTAGTGTTGCTGAGGATTATATGATGGAAGGTAAAGATGTCTTAGTTATTATCGATGACTTAAAGAGACATGCTGAAGCTTATCGTGAAATAAGTTTGATTTCTGGTAAGACTCCAGGACGTGATGCTTATCCAGCTGATATATTCTATACACATTCAAGATTACTTGAAAAAGGTTGTCAACATAAGAATGGTGGTTCTATTACAGTTCTACCTATTGTTGAAACTAAAGGTGGAGATATTACAGATTATATTTCTACAAATATTATATCTATTACAGATGGACAAATAGTTCTATCTGAAAAGGCTTTCCAAAAAGGTGAGAAGCCAGCTATTGACTATGGTCTTTCAGTTTCACGTTTAGGTGGTGCTGTTCAAAGAAAAGATATGAAGATAGTTGGTACTGCTGTAAGACGTAAGTTATTAAGCTATTTGGAAACAAGAAGCGTTTATGAATTAGTTAATATGGATGAAATGAGCTTTGAATTGAAGAACCAATTCATGGAAGGTAAAATCATCCTTGATAATATGATGCAATATAAGTTCTCTCCTAGAAGTCCAGAAGAGATGATGGATTTATTCGTTGGATTTGTAGAAAACGAAGAAGAATTAGAAGAGGCTACTAATCAAGTTAAACAAGAAAATAATGAAGTATTTGAAAGTCCTCAACCTGTTGCTAATGATGGAGCAATATTTGATGATACAGAGGTAATTGGTGATGAGACTGCTACAATTGATAATTCTTCTATGATGCCTGAAGCTGCTTCAGTAGAGGGAACAGATGCAGTAGTAGTTGATTATAATCAAGGAGAAGTTCCTCAAATTGATCCTACTATTGATCCTTTATCAATGTTAAATCAAATGCCAGAAGAAATTCCTCCAGTAGTAAGTGCAGAAGAAGTTGATAGTGCTGTTGCTACTGAAGAAGTAACTGCAGAACCTGTAGCAGAAGAGGTTGCTACTGATAATCAGGTTTCATATGAAGAAGTTGATCAAGCAACATCAACAGATTATGTACCTGAAGTAGTAGGTACTGAAGAAGTAGTTGATAATAATGAGTATCAACAAGTAACTGATCAAGAAGTACAAGAAGCTACTACTACAGAATATGTTCCTGAAGTAGAAAGTACTGAAGTTGTTGATAATAATGAATATCAACAAGTAACTGATCAAGAGGTACAAGAAGCTACTACTACAGATTATGTACCTGAAGTAGTAAGTACTGAAGAAGTTGTTGATAATAATGAGTATCAACAAGTAACTGATCAAGAGGTACAAGAAGTAACTTCAACAGAATATGTTCCTGAAGTAGAAAGTACAGAAGTTGTAGAAGTACCTACAAATTATACAGAAATAACTCAAGAGATGGTAGATGCTCAAGAGGTTCCTAATACACAAGATGAACTTACTCAAGATGTAGTAAATGGAGAAGAAGAGAGTGTTGATGATACTCCATTAGAAATTACTAACTTAGATGAAAATAATCCTTTATTTACAGATAAGGAAGAAGAAGAGTATCATACTCCAGGAGATGCTCCAGAAAATCCTGAAATAGTAGAGGGAGATACATTACAGATATATGCATTAGATGATACACCTTCTATGGTTGCAAATAATGTTCAAATAAGTGAAAATTCAGAAGAAGAATCTACTGAAGAACCAGTAGTTGAATATAGTGAAGAAGTTCCTACAGAAGAAGCTAGTGAATTTACTGAACCAGTAATTGAAGCTGAAGTACCTGTAGAAGAACCAGTAGTTGAATATAGTGAAGAGGTTCCTACAGAAGAAGCAAGTGAATATACTGAACCAGTAATTGAAACTGAAGTACCTGTAGAAGAACCAGTAGTTGAATATAGTGAAGAGGTTCCTACAGAAGAAGTAAGTGAATATACTGAACCAGTAATTGAAGCTGAAGAACCTGTAGAAGAACCAAATATGAATACATATCAAGTTGATGAAGATACAGTTTCTTTAGGAAATGTAGAAGGTTCTGATGATGTTTATGAAGAAACTACAGATTCTTATCAATATGCTGATAGTAGTAATCAATTTGATCCTACTAACGTATCATTTACTCCTACTATTGGTGATGATGATCAACCTATTGAAGGTGTTGTGGATGAAGGAAATATCTTTGATCCAACTAATATGACATTTACTCCATCAGTTACTACTGATGCTGAAGAATATAATGAAGAACCAGTTGTCTCTGAAAATACTGAGGAGACTACTGAATATACTGAAGGTTCTGATGTTGAATCAGATTCATCAGAACAAGGATTTGATCCTACTGATATGACATTTACTCCATCTATAGATGAAAATAGTGAATATGAAGAACCAAATAATGAAGATTCTACATATGAAGCACCTGTAGAAGAAGAGAATGAAGAATATAGTGAAGAAACAGAAGTTAAAGATTTAGACATATCTGATGAGAATGGATTTGATCCTACAGATTTACAAGTTAATAATTTTAATATAGAAGAAGATACTAGCGAAGAAGAAGAGGAAGAAGTGATCTAGTATGAGTATACGTAACGTTGTAAAAGTTATGAACTTCCATTCTCTTCTTCGTGTTGATAAATCAAGAAAAAAAGCTGCTATGTACTTTGATACTGAAAGAGAATTATTTAGAGTAATTAGAAAGATACTTTATAATAAAAATATTATATTGGATAAGAAATCTATTACTCCTAGAGCAGATGCTCCAGTACTTAATGTATATATTGGTAATGACTTAGGTTTTTGTGGAGATTTTAACTTCTCCATAAATAAAGAGGTCAGACTTGATAAAGAATTTAAAATAATTATTGGTAAAAAAATTCATGCTTTTGAAAATGATGAGAGAGTTATTCTTGATATGGCAAAAGAAGAATTCTTTACTGATTTTAAAAGAGTAGAAGATGTTATATATGATGCAGTTATATTTAGAAAATATAGAGAAATAAATGTCGTATATAACCATTATCATAATGTCAATGATCTAGAGTTTACTAAGAAAAAGTTATTTCCATTGGATTATGGATCAGAAGAGGGAGAGACTTTTGATGAAGACTTTGCTATGGAAACTGAACTTACTCCAATGCTTAATAACTTAATAGCTTTATATCTTTGCTACGAATTAAAAATATGTGAAATGAATAGTTATGCTGCAGAAAATGTTATTCGTCAGCAATTAACTAATCAATCTTTAAAGAAGATTGATGAAATGGAAGAGGAAAGAGCTAAAGTTACTCGTAAACTTAAGAAACAAAAAGATTTCCAAAAGATTATTGAGAATTATAGAAAATAACTATGAAAAGGGGTAGTTAGTATATGAATATAGGTAAGATAATTTCTATATCTGAACTTAATATCAAAGTCTTTTTAGATGATGATGTTAAGGTTGATATAAAAGATGTTTTAAAGACTACAGTCGATGGACAAGATTATCGTTTTGAAGTTGTATCAGTAGAAGAAAATGTTGCTACTACAATTCCATTTGATTCTGTAATTGGTTTAAAACGTGGATTAGATGTAGTTAAAGTAAGTAACAGCCTTGATATTGAATATTCAGATGCTGCTATCGGTCGTGTTTTTAACTCATATGGTGAGTTAATTGATGAAGGAACTATAGAATCTCAAAATAAAAGAGGGGTTTATGATAAAGACTTAGATCTTGAAGAAATTAATATTAATGGAGATATCTTATGGACAGGTATTAAAGTTGTAGATTTCTTCGCACCTTTACAAAAGGGATTTAAGATGGGTCTATTAGGTGGTGCCGGAGTTGGTAAAACCGTTTTAATTAAAGAGTTAATTAATAATGTATTCATGACTTTAAAATCTAACTCTGTATTCGTTGGAGTTGGAGAACGTTCTCGTGAAGGTAAAGAAATGTACGATGAAATGTTAGAGTCTGATTTGTTAGATAAAATGTGTATAGTATTTGGTCAAATGGGTGAAAACTCTACTGCTCGTAGTAAAGCTATATATAGTGGATTAACACTTGCTGAATACTTACGTGATGAAAAGAAACAAGACGTATTATTATTCGTAGATAATATATATCGTTTCGTTCAAGCTAAATCAGAAATATCAAATGAATTAAAGAATGTGCCAGTTGAAAATGGTTATCCAACAACAATGGTTTCTGATGTTTCTGATATTGAAGAGAGAATTAATTCAACTGATGGTGGTTCTATTACTTCTTTCCAAGCTATTTATATCCCTGCCGATGATATTACAGATGAAGCAGTACAAACAATCCTTTCTCACATGGATGGACAATTAGTACTTGATCGTAAAGTTGCTGAAAAAGGTATTTATCCTGCAGTTAATGTATTTAAAACAACTTCTAAATCAATTGATGTTGAAAAAGTTGGACAAAAACATTATGACTTAGTAGAAGAGTCATTAAAATACTTAACTAGATATGAAGAACTAGAAGAGATTATCGCAGTATTAGGTATTGAAGAGTTAAGTGAAGATGATAAGAAGATATTCTATCGTTCAAGAAAATTAAGAAACTATTTTACACAACCAATGTTTGTTGCTCAAAACTATACAAACATTCCAGGTAAGTTTGTAAAAATAGAAGATGTATTAATAGATGTTGAAAATATCCTAAATGGAGTATATGATAAAGAAGACGAAAGTAAGTTCTTATTTATAGGTGATTATCATGGAAGCTTCAATCAAGGTTAAAATATTTACATTGTCTACTGGTCTAGAAATATTAGAAGGTGTAAAGATTATTCGTATTAAGAGTAAGAATTACAACCTTCTTATCATGCCTGATTATATGCCTATATTAGGAGATGTACAAGGTAATATAGATTTTGAAAATACAGATGAAACTAGAAGTTTAACTAATATTAATGCGTATTATGTTAATTCTAATAATGAATTTTCATTGATAATAAGGGAAGATTAATATGACTATAAATGGAGTTATGACAATTCTATTTAAGTTCTTTATAGTCTATATATTATTTACTGGTCTATTAGAAGTTATTGGTTATTTCTTATTAGATAAGAGAAAGGGTAATGAGATCTTAGGCATAAGAGTAAATGTATTTGGATTATTAATGGAACTTGATAATATGACATTACTTGCATTATCTGTTGCTTTAATAAGATATATATTTGTATTGTGGTGTTTATTTGATTCTTCTAGTATTTCATTTGTACATATACTTATACTTTCTGTTTTCTCAGTTTCTTTCGGATTATTTTCTAGAAGTATTAAGAACTTATTATTTGAAATAATAAATGCTGGAGCAATATATTTTGCATTAGTTTCTAGTAGATTACTTACTAATTACTTAGTAGAAGTAAGATATGAATGGTATGTATATGCTGGAGATATTATGTTAAAATTATTTATAATACTTTATGCAACATTCTTTCTACTTAGAAATATATTAAATTCAGTAGTTAAGAATAAATATATAAGGAGGGAAAGAAGCGATGAAGAAGATTCTTAGATTTATAATAACTAAAAAGAATTTAAGATGGACTCTGTTATTTGCTTTAATATTAATTGTAATTATATTCTTTACAGTTAATAGAAATAATGATGTTATTGTTATTAAGAAGCATAGATTATATCAATATTTTGATGGTATAAAGTTTGAATTTAAGGGTAGAATTCAAATTAATAAGAAGTCTGAGGAGATTACTAAGATATCTTTTGAAGGTAATACTACAGAGTTAGATAGTTTTCCTCTATATTATGAAGATATTCCGCAATTAATATTTCCTAAGAATATGGCAGTTGTTTATCCATTAACTGGTAAACAATATAAAGTAAATTTCTTTACTACTGCTTATTTAGATGCTGATGAAGTATGTGTTAAAGATAAGAGATTAGTTAAGAGATTATTTGATGCAATTATTTATGATGGAAGAGATTTATATATAACTACAGAAGATTCTACAGTTACTATTGGTAATAATGTTTATAATGTAAGTGCTTTATCTTATATTGAAGTTAATACTTTCTCTCAAACAGTTAAGATGTTTGATTATAAGAATGAGAAGTATACTTCTGTAGATAATGTGGTTGATGAAGTAATTATTTCTAATGGTAGTTATAAAGTTAATGCTAGTTTAGATTTAATGTATTATGATAATAAATCTAAGTTGTTTATAAAAGATGTAAATAAACTTACAAATTTACCTAAGAAGGGTTAAGATGCTTAATGCATCTTTTTTCTTTATTATTTAGTATTTTTGTGCTAAAATAAGCATGTTTGGAGGGGAATATATGGATAAGGTTATATTAATTAAATATGGTGAATTAAGTACTAAAAAGGGTAATAGAAACTTCTTTATAAATACTTTATCTAATAATGTATATAATAAATTAAGTAAATATGATATTTCTATTAGAAAAGATAGAGCTCATATGTATATAGAATTTAAGGATAGTGAATTTGATTCTATTAAGAAAGATATTGATATGGTATTTGGTATACATAAATATAATATTGCGACTATTGTACCTAATGATATAGATATGATTAAAGATACCGTATTAAAGATGGTTAAAGAAGAGAATCCTCATACTTTTAAGATAGAGACTAAGAGAAGTAATAAGAACTTTCCTAATGATAGTTTAGAAGTTAATAATATAGTAGGTGGTCATGTACTTAGAAATACTGATGGTATAAAAGTAGATGTTCATAATCCTGATATGTTAGTAAAAATAGAAATAAGAGATGAAAGTACTTATGTTTATTCTAAAGAATATAATGGTGCAGGTGGATATCCTGTAGGTACACAACCAACTGGTATGTTAATGCTTAGTGGTGGAATAGATTCTCCTGTAGCTGGATATCTTGCTATGAAAAGAGGAGTAAAATTAGAGTGTGTTTATTTTGAAGCTATTCCTCATACTTCATTAGATGCAAGAAATAAGGTTGTTGAACTTACTCGTAAGTTAAGTGCGTATCAAGGAAGTATTAATCTTCATGTAGTTAATTTTACTAAGATACAAGAAGCTATTTATAGATCATGTCGTAATGATTATTGTATAACTATAATGAGAAGAATGATGTATAGAATAATGGAAAGAATATGTAAGACTCATAAAGGTTTAGTTATTGTTAATGGTGAGTCTATTGGGCAAGTTGCATCTCAAACATTAACTAGTATGAATGTAATTAATAGTGTTACTAATATGCCTGTAATAAGACCAGTAGCTTGTTTAGATAAATTAGAAATAATAGATATAGCTAGACGTATAGATACATATGAGACAAGTATTTTACCTTATGAAGATTGTTGTACAGTATTTGTACCTAAACATCCTGTTATTAATCCTCGTATGGATACTGCAATAGATGAAGAAAACAAGTTTGATTATAATACTATGATAGATGAAGCAATTGATAATATTAATACTATTAAAGTTAGTTCTAAAACTGACGAATTTAGTGATTTATTATAATTTATATGTATTAATTATTAATAATTTCACATTCTAATATTAGGAGGTGAAATTATGGCAAGAGGAAGAAAATCTAACGCAACAAAAGCTAAGATTGCTGCTAGTAAGAAAAATTCTTCAACAAGCAATAAATCAGTAGATAATATGAAGTATGAAATTGCTAATGAATTTGGTGTAAGTTTAGGTGCTACTGCTTCAGCAAAAGATAATGGACGTGTTGGAGGAGAAATTACTAAACGATTAGTAGAAAAAGCTAAAAATAAAAGATAGTTTAAAAGAATAGAGTAATCTATTCTTTTTGTTTTATATCTTTTTATGTTAAAATATTTATTAGAATAGGTGATTGCGATGATTAATAGAAAATATTTAAAACTTATTTCTATAGCATTAATACTAATTATTAGTATTGGTTTCGCATACCTTACTTCTAGTTTAATTATTAATGGGATTATTGGTTATAAGGGTAATAGTTGGAATATATATTTTGATAATATTAGTATGATTAAAAATGATGTAGGTGGAGCTAAACCAACTATTAATAATAGTAAAGATACAGTTAATTTTAGTATTACTTTTAGTGAACCGGGAGAAACATTTAAATTTAGTGTAGATGTAGTTAATGAAGGAACTATTGATGCGATGTTAAGTGAAATACTAACTACAGGTATTAATAGTAGTAATAGTAGTTATTTAAGTTATACTGTTAAGTATTATGATGATACTGAATTAAGTTTAAATGATGGAATTAAAGCTGGTACTAAGACAAGATTAAATGTAGAAGTTAATTATAAATATGATACAGAAGTATTAGCACCAGTTGGTAATCAAGACTTTAGTATAAAATTAACTTATGTACAAGCAGGAGATAATGCGACATTTAAGAATACATTGATTAATCCAGATAATAATAATGTATTCACTCTAAATAATGCGAAGAGTAATTCTTTAAATAATTTAAAGATATATGGGAATAATGAACAAACTACATATGAGGGGTATAATTTATTGAATTTACCTTCTTCTTATTCATTTACTCAGTTTTCTAGAATATTTTTTGATAATACATTTACGGCAGGTCATTATACATTTAGTTATTCCTCTAGAGTTTCCGATGCTGGTTCTTCTTTAATTGTTATAGGAAATAATACTGATCCTAATAATGCCAATAGTATGGAGTATATAATTACTAGACAAATTAGTTCTAGTACTAAAAGCTTTACTTTTACTTTAACAGAAGAACAAGCTTCGAAAGTTAATGCTATATATTTATATGCTTCTAGTGATTGGTTATCTGGAGCTGATGTTACTACAACATTTAATGATGTGATGATATATAAAGGTACTGATTCTAAATCATATGAACCTTATGTAGGTGGAGAACCTTCTCCTAATCCGGATTATCCACAAGAAATTAATGCTGTTACTAATAGTAATTTGGTAATAACAGGCAAGAATATATATAATCCAAATTACAGAAATAATGGAGTGATAGCTGCTACTAGAGGTCATGCTACTGTGGAAAATGGAGTATTTACTTTTAATGCAACTGGTAGTGATTTTTATATTTGGTTAGCTGAATCTTCAACTTCATTTTCTGCTGCTCGAAGGGGACAGGTATTTCCTTTAGGTAATAGAACATATACTGCTACTATTAGTAATCCTTTATTTACTAAGAATTATGTTTCATTTTTTGATGAAGATATGAATCCATTAGGTTTTAAATCTTTTAATTCTAATTCATTCACATTTAATCAAGAAACTGCTGGATCTGATAAAGCTAAATATTTTGCTTTAAGATTTGGCTATGCTAATAGTGTTGATGGTGAAACATATACTGCAACAATTCAATTAGAAGAAGGGGATACTGCTACGGAATATGAACCATATTATGAGCATTCTTATCCTATAACTTTAGGTAATGTTGAATTAAATAGAATAGGTGATTATAGAGATTCTATTTACTATGAAGATGGAGATTGGTATTTAGAGAAGAAAATAGGTAATTATACTATTACTGGTTCAGAAACATATGAATGGTATTCTGAATGTCCGAGAATATGTTTTAACTTTGGTAATATTCCACCTAATAATGTTTTATATCCATCTAATACAACTGATATGCCTTATCTTATGAGTAATAAATTTGTTACTGTTACTATTAATGATATTCATTATGTAACTTATGAAAATAGAAAGAATGGTTTTACTTTAAGTAATAATAATTATATTTCTTTTAGAAGAAAAAAATGGACTGATAAGGCTACTGCAGTTAGTGAATCTACTGGTACTATTATTTATTATGTTTATAGAAATTCTATTAAAGAAAAGATTACTGATAGTACTTTGTTATCTCAATTAGAGGCTATACGTAGTAGTAATTTATTTGAAGGAATTAATCATATATACTTTAATAGTAATATAGGTACTGATATTAGTTTTGATTATATAGAGGAATAATTGACTTTTCCTCTTTTTTTTGATATTTTATGAGTATTAAAAGAGAGGGATATATATGAAATTACTTAGTATTAATGCAGGTAGTAGTTCTTTAAAGTTTAGATTATATGAGATGCCTGCTGAAGAATTAATTATGAAAGGTACTTTTGAAAGAATAGGATTAGAAGATTCTTTTTATAGTACTCGTTTTAATGGTGAAAAGAAGGAAGTTAATACAGTAATTAAGGATCATAAGGAAGCTGTTGCATTACTTTCAAAAGTTTTAGTTGAGAGCGGAGCTGTTAAGTCTTTAGATGAAATTGAAGCTGTAGGACATAGAGTTGTTCATGGTGGAAATAAATATTCTAGAAGTGTATTAGTAACTGATAAAGTAATTGCTGAAATTGAAAGAATATCTGATTTAGCACCTCTTCATAATCCTGGTGCTTTAAAAGGAATTTATGCTTTTAAAGAAAGTATTCCTAATGCTAAAATGGTTACTTGTTTTGATACTGCTTTTCATCAAACTATGGATGAAGCTACATATTTATATGCTATTCCTTATGAATGGTATGTTAAATATGACGTTAGAAAATACGGTTTTCATGGTTTAAGTCATAAGTTTATTACTGAAGAGATGACTTCTAAATTAGGTAAGAAACCAAACCTAATAATTTGTCATATTGGTAATGGTGGTAGTGTTACTGCTGTTAAAGAAGGTAAGTGTATTGATACTTCTATGGGATTTACTCCTAATGCTGGTATTATGATGGGTACTCGTTCTGGAGATATTGATTATTCTATTATCAACTATATTATGAAAAAAGAAGAAAGAAATCTTGAATGGGTAGAGAATAGATTAAATAAGAATAGTGGTCTAGAAGGAATTGCTGGTATGAGTGATTTACGTGATATAGATAGAGCTTATGAAGCTAGAGAAGGTAAAGTTATACTTGCAATGGATATGTATACTAATAGAATAGTAGATTATATTGCTAGATATTATGTTAAATTAAGAGGTAAAGTTGATGCTATAGTATTTACTGCTGGAGGAGGAGAAAACGATTCTATTATCCGTGGTGATGTTATTAAGAAACTAGAAGCATTAGATGTTAAATTAGATGAAGAAGCTAATAATAAGACTATTGTTAGAAAAGGAGTAGAAGGTATTATTTCTACTAGTGATTCTAAGATACCAGTATATGTTTTAGCTACTGATGAAGAATTAATGATAGCAAGAGATACATATGAATTAACAAAATAAGAATTATCTTTAGATAGTTCTTTTTTCTTTTATTATTAGTTTTGATGATGTATAATATATGTAGATTTGAAAAGAAGGAGACAATTTATGAAAATTTTATCAATCAACTCAGGAAGTAGTTCCTTAAAATTTAGTTTATTTGATATGAAAGATGAGAGTGTAATTGCTAGTGGTCAATTTGAAAGAATTGGTATTGATGGTAGCTTTTATACAATTAAATATAATGGAGAAAAGATAGTACAAGAAGTAGAATTAACTAGTCATACTGATGCAGTTAATATCTTATTAGATAAATTAATTGCTTTAGGTATTATTAAGAGCTTCGATGAAATTGATGGTGTTGGACATAGAGTAGTTCAAGGTAAAGATGTATTTAGTCAATCAGTACTTGTTAATGATGAAGTACTTGAAGGATTAGAGGCTATTAAAGATTTTGCACCTTTACATAATCCAGCTAATAACTTAGGTGTATATGCATTTAGAGAAGTTTTACCTAATACTCCAAATGTAGTAGTATTTGATACTGCATTCCATTCAACTATGGATAAAGAAACTTATTTATATCCAGTACCTTATAAATGGTATAAAGAATATGGTGTACGTAAATATGGAGCTCATGGTACATCTCATAGATACATTACAGATTGTGCTAAAGAAATTCTTGGAAGAGAAGATTTTAAATTAATTAGTTGTCATGTTGGTAATGGTGGATCTATATGCGCTGTTAAAGATATGAAATGTGTAGATACTTCAATGGGATTTACTCCTCTTGCAGGTATTATGATGGGAACTCGTTCAGGAGATATTGATCCTTCAATTATTCCATATGTTATGGAAAAAGAAGGTAAGAATATTGGTGAAATATTAAATGATTTAAATAAGAGTAGTGGATTACTTGGAATGAGTGAATTTTCATCAGATATGAGAGATATCGTTGATAAATGCGATGAAGGTGATGAAAAAGCTTTAACTGCTAGAAGTAAATATGTAAGAAGAATAGTTGATTATATTGCTCAATACTATGTATTATTAGGTGGAGCTGATATTATTGTATTTACTGCTGGTGTTGGAGAAAATAGTATTCCAGTTAGACGTGAAGTTTGTGAGAAATTAGCTTGTTTAGGAGTTAAGATTGATTTAGATAAGAATAATATAACTCGTGAAAAAGTAAAACTATCAACAGATGATTCTAAGATTGAAGTTTGGGTTGTTCCAACTGATGAAGAATTAATGATTGCTAGAGATACTTTAAATTTAATAAAGAATAGATAGGAAAATGTAGGATGTTTGATGAAATATATAAGAAAATAGAAGAATACAATACAATAGTTATTGCTAGACATATTGGAGTTGATCCTGATGCTTTATGTAGTCAATTAGCATTAAGAGACTCTATAAAGTTAACTTTTCCTGAAAAGAAAGTTATCGCAATTGGAACTGGTAGTGCAAAATTCACACAAATTGGAAAATTAGATAGATTAGAAAAATTAGATAATGCTTTACTAATTGTTTGTGATACTCCTGATAAGAGAAGAGTAGATTCTGCATTTAGTGATTACTTCAGTTATTCTTATAGTATTAAAATTGATCATCATCCTTTTATTGAAAAATTTTGTGATTTAGAATTAATTAGAGATACTGATTCAAGTACTTGTGAAATATTAATAGACTTTATATTAAATAGTCCATTAAAGTGTGATGAAAGTATTGCTGAAACATTATATATGGGACTTGTAAGTGATTCTAATAGATTCTTATTTGATACTTGTACAGCTTCTACATTTAGTATGGTATCTAAACTATTAGATAAGTATCCATTTAGTTTGGCTAATGCTTATCAAAAGTTATATTTAAGACCTATGAATGAAGTAAGATTAGAAGGTTATATATCTTTAAATATGAATGTTACTGAGAATGGTTTAGGTTATATTAAAATAACTGATGAAGTAATAAATGAATTTGGTGTAGATAGTGCTTCTGCAGGTAATATGATTAATAACTTTAATTTTATAAAAGAAGTATTAGTATGGGTTACTATGACAGAAGATTTAAAAAATGATCAAATTAGAATATCAATTAGATCAAGAGGACCTGAAATTAATAAACTAGCTGAAGCATATGGTGGTGGAGGTCATAAGATGGCTTCTGGTGTTAAAGTTAAGACATTTGATGATGCGATGAAGTTTATTCGTGATTTAGATAATTTAGTAAAGGAATATAATGAAATATTATAGGAGGTATTTATGGTAATTAAAGAAGCAGATTTAGATATAATTGCTACTAGAAGAAGCCAATATCCTGAGAATGGTAGACCTGAATTTTTATTAGTAGGTAGAAGTAATGTAGGTAAGAGTAGTTTTATTAATTCTATTCTTTCTCGTAAGAACTTAGCTCATACTTCTGCTACTCCTGGAAAAACTCAAACATTAAATTTTTATGGAGTAAATGATACTTTCTATTTAATAGATGTTCCTGGATATGGATATGCTGCAGTAGATAAAAAGACTCAATCTAAGTTTGGTATGATGATTGAGGAATACTTAGAGAAGAGACAAGAGTTAAAAAGAGTATTCATGTTAGTAGATTTTAGAATGAAACCTACTGAAGATGATTTACTTATGTATAACTTTTTAAAGTATTATAATTTACCAGTTACTATTATAGCTACTAAAGCTGATAAGGTTCCTGGAAGTAAAAAAGAAAAGAATTTAAGAATGATTCTTCAAACATTGGACTTAGTAGTAGGGGATGATTTAATAGTATTCTCTAGTGCTGATAAGTTAGGTGTTGCGGAAGTACTTAAGAAGATTGAAGACTTAATTTGATAAGTCTTTTTCTTTGTGTTAGAATAATTAATTGGGTGAGGAAGAATGTCTACTAAGAAAAGAGTAGGGATATTGATTAGTGTGGTAATATTATGTGTGACTTTAGTAGTTGGTTATTTAACTATAGGTTATACTTATCAAGAATATAGATTAAAAGATGAGGTTAGTAATTTAACAAAGCTAGATATTAGTAAAGATAAATATGATACTAAGTATGTTACTTTAGGTGATTATAGAAAAGTAGAGTCATCTATTAAAGAATACTTAAATGAATATGCTAGTTGTATGCAAGAAATTAATACTTTAGTTAATGATAGTAAAATTAATAAATTAATATCCTATGATAATTTAAATGTAGATAGTTATAATGACTCTATTGATTATTTAAATAATACTTTAGGTAAGATTAATAAAGATATAGATAGATTAATTGATTTAAGTGATGAATTAACTATTAGAAATTATATATTAAGATATGATTTAGATAAGTATTATGTAGATTTATATAATGAATTAATGTTTAGTGAAGATATGAGAGATGTTATTAAGCTAGATAGTGAATATCTAATAAAATATAAAGAAGATATTAATAGTAAGTTTAATGCTTGTAGTGATATTTTTAAATTACTTGATAGTAATAGAGATAATTATTCATTAGAAGATGGAGAAATTAAATTTAAAGATAATGATTTAGTTAATCAATATAATAGTTATATAGATATGATTAAGGCATAATAAAAGAGTTACATTTGTAACTCTTATTTTATTTGATTTTCTTCTATACCATTAAATGTACATTTAGTATTTGTATTAGATTTAGCTCTTTCTAATACTTTTTTTGCTTTATAAAAATCTTTATCTGATAAATCTTTCATATCATCTTTTGTAATAGTTACTTTATAAGAAAAATTTACTGTTCTTGTATTATCATCTGTAGTTATGTCATAAGTGATTTTATCACTATTTCCTGCTTTTAAAGTTTGTTCAGCACCTTTTTTATATATATTATATGTTTCTTCATTATCATATACTGATATTGTTTTTATTTCATATTCAGTTACATATTGATATTCATCAAATTTATAAACTGATTTATTTGTAGTTTGTACTCCTTCCATTACCGTATCATTACTTTCACATGTTACAGTAAATGGTGGAGTTGTTTTATCCTTTGGAGTACATCCAGTTATTGTGAATAATACTAATATAATTAATATATATATTATTTTTTTCATAATATCACCTTCATACTATTAATATAGCATAGTATGATTTTTTTATACAGTTAAATAACTATTGCGATTAGATTATTACTTCCTTTATTAACTACTTTAGATAATGTATTTTGTAGTTTAAATCTTATGTTATCTGGCATTAAATTAATTTTTGATTGGATACCTTCTTGTACTATGGAATCTAGACTTCTACCAAATATTTCACTTTTCCATATTTCTTTAGGAGAAGATTCTTGATCTTTTAGTAGATAGTCTATTAATTCTTTAGATTGTACTTCACTTCCTATTATAGGTTCAAAAGTGGATTCTACATCAACTCTTATCATATGAATAGAAGGGGCAACTGCTTTTAGTTTTACTCCATATCTTGGACCTTGTTTTATTATTTCTGGTTTATCTAATTTCATATCATCTATAGATGGAGTGGCTACTCCATAACCTGTTTGTTTTACCATTTTTAAAGCATATTTTATCTGGTCATATTCTTTTTTCGCAGTATTAAATTCTTGGAATAAAGCGAGTAAATCGGCTTTATTTTTTACATCGATTTTTATTATTTCTGTTAGAGTCTTATTATATAGCTCTGGTGGAGCAGTTAAATTGACTGTTACTATACCAGTAGAAGGATCTACTTCTGATAGATAAGCTTTTTCTATATCTTTGTTTTCTATAAAATGATTAGTAATATTTTCTATATCTTTTAATTTATCTATTTCTATTATGCTTTCTCTTATTGAATTTATATAACTTTTCTTTATTTCATGATCTGGATTTAATATAGCAATCCATTCTGGCATATTTACTTTTACTTCTAGAACTGGAAATTCATATAAAGCTTCTCTTAAGATATTATACATATCTTTTTCAGTCATTTGATCTATATTCATAGGTAATACTGGTACATTATATTCTTCATTTAGTTCTTCTCCTATACGAGCTGTTTCTGGTAGAGTAGGATGAGTGGAGTTTAATAATATAATAAATGGTTTACCTATATTTTTTAATTCTTCTATTACTCTTTTTTCTGCTTCTAAGTAATCATTTCTATTAAAATCTCCTATAGATCCATCTGTTGTGACTACTATACCTATAGTAGAGTGGTCTTTTATTACTTTTTCTGTTCCTACTTCGGCTGCTTCTATGAAGGGGATTTCTTCTGTATACCATGGGGTTTTAACCATACGTGGACCATTTGAATCTGATGCGCCTTCTGCTTTATCAATCATATATCCGACACAGTCTATTAATCTTATATTACAAGTGAAATCATCTATTTTTATTTTAGCTGCATTATTAGGTACGAATTTAGGTTCTGTTGTCATGATTGTTTTACCAGCAGCACTTTGGGGAATTTCATCTAAGGCTCTTTTTTTCTCATACTCGTCTTCAATATTAGGTACTATTAAAGTTTCTACTACTTTTTTAATAAATGTAGATTTACCAGTTCTTACAGCTCCTACTACACCTAAGTAGATATCTCCGCCACTTCGTGATGCGATATTTTTTATTATTTCATGTTTATCCATAATCATTCTCCTCGATATTAATAATTATGAATAAACTTTATTTTTTAGAACAAAAAAATTACATATACATGTAATTTTTATATTGTACCATCGTTGTATTCTTGTTGGATGGTATTATTTAGATTAAAATCACTAATATCATAAGTACTTCCTACAGTAGTTATAAATAGTAATGTTAAGATTATTAGTACTATAATTGCGAATAATTGAACTCCAATTAGAATACCTGTATATAAAAAAGTTGTGCCACCTTTTTTTCTACATAATTCTTTTATTTCTTCTTCTCTTTTACCATTATTAATTCTTTCTATTGATTGAATATCTTTTTCTGCTTCATTTATATATAATTCATTAAATTTCATACCTAGATATATTTGAATACCTATAGTTGCTAAAAAGCTTAATGCACCTAAGAATAATGATAAGAATGATACTAATACAAGTATCCAAAAGAATTTATATTGTTTTCTATATAGACAATAATATTTGTTAAATAAAAAGGCAAATACATTAAATTGTTTATCTTTAATTGTTTCATAATTTTTACCAATATATGCTTTTAGATATTCTTCATTTACTTGTGTATTTACTTGATTATTAGGTATATTATCTTGTTTATGTAGATTTTCTCCACAGTAGTTACAAAAATTAATATCATCAGAGATTACTGAATTACATTTTGGACATCTCATATTAACACTTCCTTATTATAAGGATAGCACTATTAAAACATTTTTTCTACATCCTTTGGTACTTTATCTTTTAATATAGCATTTACTATTTTATCTTCTTTTTCTTTAGATACTTCTTTACCTGTAAGTTCTTTTATATTGTGTATTACTTCACGAATTGTTTTTTCATCTTTCATATTATTACCTTGTAGTTTGTTAGCTAAATCTATAATTGTATTTTTATTAACATTAGTTTTATTTTCTACTTTCTTAAAGAAATTATCTGTAAACATAAAACTCCTCCTACAATATGGTATGTAGGAGGAGTATATTTATTACTTTCTTTTTCTAGCAAGTTCTTTTACTTGTCTATTGAATTCTTCTAATGTGATTAGACCATTTTTTAATCTATCATTTAGTATAGCAAGACTTTTATTATACATATCATCTTGACTATTAACATTAGTGTGAGCTTGTTCTTTGATATCTTTTACAAATATATTTTTTTTGTTTGTTAATTTACTATTATCTTTATATTGATTATATTTAGTATCAAATGTATCATTTAGAAAGTTATTATCTTTAAATTTATTATCACTTTTATTATTTCCAATTATCATTACTCTTCGTCTCCGCTTCTATTTTTAAATTGTAGAATTATAGGAGTTCCTTCAAAATTAAAGTTTTCTCTTATTTTATTTTCTAAGTATCTCTCATATGAGAAGTGAACTAATCCTTTACTATTAACTCTTAATGTAAATTTAGGAGGTTTAGTTCCTGTTTGTGATGAGAAGTAACATTTTAATCTTTTACCTTTATATGAAGGTGGTGGATTTAATTGGAATGCATCTAATATTACTTCATTTAATAGTGATGTTTTTATTTCTCTATTAATGTTTTCAGATACTTTTATTACTTCTGGCATTAATGTATGAATTCTTTTCTTTGTTAAAGCACTTAAGAATACTATAGGTGCATATGTTGCGAATTGGAATTCATTACGCATTAGTTTTTCAAATTCTTGTATAGTTGTATCTTTTACTGTATCCCATTTATTTACTACAAATATTAATCCTTTTCCTTTTTCAATGGCATATCCAGCTATATGTTTATCATGTTCCATAATACCTTCTTCAGCATTTATTACTACTAAACATATATCTGATCTATCTATTGCTTGTAGAGATCTTAGTAAACTATATTTTTCTATTGCTTCAAATACTTTACCTTTTTTTCTCATACCTGCAGTATCTATAAGTACATATTCTTCATTGTCATATCTTAATACTGAGTCTATTGAATCTCTAGTAGTACCAGCTACATTAGATACAACAACTCTTTCTTCATTAAGAAGAGCATTCATTAAACTACTTTTACCAACATTAGGTCTTCCTATTAAACAGAATTTAACTCTTTCATCAATCTTTTCTTCTTTTTCATGAAAGTCTTTAGTTATTTCATCCATTAATTCTACATAACCTATATTATGTATAGAACTTATTGGTATATAGCTATCAAAACCTAATTCGTAGAAGTCATATATATTATCATTAGATATTTTATTATCCATTTTATTTATAGCAACTATTACTTTTTTATTACTTTTTCTTAGGATATCTCTTACTATTAAATCATTATGAGTAAGTCCTTCTTTACCGTCTACAACAAATACTACTACATCAGCATCTTTTATAGCTATTTCTGCTTGTACTTTTATTTCATCATTAAAAGTCATTTTAGTAGCATCAATACCACCAGTATCTATTAAATAAAATTTTTTATTATTATATTTAGCTTCTTGATATATTCTGTCTCTAGTTACTCCGGGAGTATCTTCTATTATAGAAACTTTCTTTCCAACTATCTTATTAAATAGAGTACTCTTACCAACGTTAGGACGTCCTACAAGAGCTACAGTAGGTATAGCCATAGTATCCCCTCCAATTCATGTGTATTATAACATATAACTGTAAAATATGGAAGAATTTTTATATTTAATGAAAATAGGTTTTATTATACGTGATATACTTTTAATAGGAGTGTGAATTTATGAATAAAGATAAGAGTAAGATTATGTGGTATGATAATGCGAATGTTATTATTAATCTTATCATTGGATTGATATTATTAATTATATTATTAAGTCAAAGTTTTGCAATTAATAATAATTTAAGTTCTATTACTATAGTTAGAGATATTATTAATCATAATATTAATTATTTATTAGTACTTGTATACTTTGTAGCTTTAAAGTTTAGAAGTGGGAAGAAGTATTTTAATTATTTAAATATATTCTTAGTAGTACTATATTTAATATTAACTATTACTTCATGTTTATCTGTATTTCAAGCTATTACTATTCCTAGCGTTATATCATTATGTATTAAAATAGTTATTCTTTTATATTTAATACATACTATGTTTAGAGATACTAGATATTTTAATGAATTTAAGTTATGTACATCTCCTTTTAATGAGTTAAGTAATGAGAATTATTTATCTATATTAGTAGTACTTTCTTGTATATTACTTGCATTTAACTTAATTATGGTTACTGATTTTGATGGAGCTGTTATATCTATATTAGATGCTTTTTATGTAATGCTTATAGCTAGATATATCTATTTATATAGAGAATATTTAGAGTTTAAGACAATGGTTAAGTTAAAAGAAGCTTCTAAGGAAGAGGAGGCATAATTATGACTATGTTTGAAGAGATAGATGAATTAAAAAAAGATTTGCCTAAGATAAAGACTATATCTAAGGAAATGAATAAAATAGAGTTAAATATATATCAAAGAATCAGTGTATGTATATTTATTATATGTTTACTAGTAGGGGTATTATTTGGTAATTTATTTCCTTCTTGTGGATCTAGTTCTGAGTTTTATTCTAATGTATGTATAACTACAGAATTTAATTTCTCATTAATGTTATTTATTTGGTTTGTTAGTTTTATAGTATGTTTATTATTCTTTATGATTGGTAGAGTAATAAGTCTTTTAAATTCTATAAATGATAGATTATCTAAAAAGTAAGAAATTTCTTTATATTTCTTGCTTTTTTAATATAGTTATGATAATTTTAATATGTAAGCATAACATATGCTTAATAAACATAGGGAGGTATATTTAATATGAAGAAAGTTGAATTAGTAGAAGCAGTAGCTACTGCTACTGGATTAACTAAGACAGATTCAGCTAAAGCTATTGATGCTACATTCGAAGCAATCACTAAAGCTTTAACAAAAGGAGATAAAGTTCCACTAGTTGGTTTCGGTACATTCGCTGTATCTAAGAGAGCTGCTCGTGAAGGACGTAATCCTAGAACTGGTGAAACTGTTAAAATCGCTGCTAGAAAAGCTGTTACTTTCAAAGCTGGAACTGCTTTAAAAGACGCTGTAAACTAATTATAGATGTAAAGTAGAGAACCAAATATTGGTTCTCTTTATTTTTGTGATATAATTTCTATAGAAGAATAGGTGGTGTATTTAATATATGGATAAGGCTTTAAAGGTACTTGAAGATATTACATCTAATGGTTATAAAGCTTATTTAGTTGGTGGATATGTGCGTAATTATTTATTAGATTTACCTTCTAATGATGTAGATATTACTACAAATGCTACTCCTAAAGAGTTAATGGAGATATTTCCAGAATCTATTCCTACTGAGGATTATGGTTCTGTTACTATAAATAAAAATGCTGGTAAGTATGAGATAACTACTTTTAGAAAAGAGTTTGATTATGTTGATCATAGAAGACCTAAAGAGATTAAATATATAGATGATTTATATGAAGATTTATTAAGAAGAGATTTTACTGTTAATACTATATGTATGGATAAAGATAAGAATATTATAGATTTACTTAATGGTAGAGAAGATCTTAATAATCGAGTAATTAAATCTGTAGGAGATCCTAAAGTAAAGTTTTGTGAAGATGCTTTAAGAATGCTTAGAGCTGTTAGATTCGCAACTATTCTTGATTTTACTTTAGATGATTTAGTAGTAGAAGCTATAAATATAAATAAACAATATATTAAAGAATTATCTTATACTCGTAAGAAAGAAGAATTAGATAAGATATTTTCTTCACCTAATGCTTATAAGGGAATAAAGTTATTATTAGATTTAGGTCTTGATAAAGAATTAGAATTAGATAAATTAAAAGATGTTAGTCCTACTAATAGTTCTTTAGGAATATGGAGTGTATTAGATGTAGTAGATAAGTATCCTTTTACTAATAATGAAAAAGAACTTATTAATCTTATTAATTGTGCATTAAAACAAGATAATTTAGATCCAATTAATCTATATACATATGGTTTATATGCGAATAGTGTAGCTGCATCTATTAAAAATATTGATATTAAAGATATAACTGAAGCATATAATAATCTAGTAATACATGGTAGAAAAGAATTAGATATTACTAGTGAGAATATTATATCTATTATTAATAAACCTCCTGGAGAGTATATTAGTAATATATATGATGATATAGAAAAAGAAGTATTATATAAAAAGCTTCCTAATGATAAGATATCTATTAGTAATTATATTAGAGATAAATATAAAGATTAGAGGGAGACTTCTATCTTTTTTTCTATAATTATGTTAGAATATGAGAAAACTGGAGTGATACTATGAAAAGTTCAAAATTAATGGAGTTCTTTAAAGATGGTAATATTGTTATACCTATGTATTTTTTAAAACATTATAGTGAATTTAAAATTAGTAGTGATGAATTTATATTTTTAATGTACTTATATAATTTAGGTAATAAGTTTATATTTAATCCTACTAAGTTTTGTGATGATTTAAATATTGATTTAGGTAAAGTAATGGAATATGTTGATAAATTATCTGATAAGAAGTTAATTAGAGTAGAAGTTGTGAAGAATGATAAAGGTATTATGGAAGAGACTGTTTTATTGGATGATTTTTATAGTAAATTAAGTTTAATTACTATGGATGAAGTTGTTAATGAGAAGAAAAGTGATGTAAGTAACTCTAATATTTTTGAAGTTATAGAGAAAGAGTTTGGTAGAAGTTTAACTCCTATAGAATATGAAATTAGTAAAGCTTGGCTTGAGAATGGTATGAGTGAAGAGTTAATTAAAGAAGCTATTAAGGAAGCTACTTTAAATGGAGTATCTAGTTTAAGATATATTGATAAGATTTTATATGAATGGGGTAAAAATAATATTAAGACTGCTAAAGATGTAGAGAAGAATAGAGCTAGACATAGAGAAGAAAAAGAAAAAGTAGATGAAGATGTTGATATGGAAATTGTAGATTGGAATTGGTTTGATGAGTAATTTAGAATTAATAGAGTCTTATATGGATGAGTTATTTCCTGATCCTAAGTGTGAATTAATTTATAATACTGATTATGAATTATTAATCGCAATTATGTTGAGTGCTCAATCTACTGATAAGAGAGTTAATTCTGTTACTCCTATTATATTTAGTAAGTATAAGACTTTATTAGATTTAAGTAGAGCTGATTTAAGAGACTTAGAAGATATTATTCATCCAGTTGGTTCTTATAGAAAGAAGTCTTTATATACTAAAGAGATAGCTAGAAGATTAGTAGAGGAATATAATGGGGTAGTTCCTACTGATAGAGAGATATTAGAATCTTTTCCTGGAATTGGTAGAAAGACTGTTAATGTCTTTTTAAGTGAGTATTATGGGTATCCTGCTATAGCAGTGGATACTCATGTAGAAAGAGTCTCTAAGAGACTTAAAATAGCCTTTTTAAAGGATAATGTCTTAGATGTAGAGAGAAAGTTAATGAAGAAGTTAAAAAAAGATAGTTGGTCTAAAAGACATCTTCAATTAGTATTGTTTGGTAGGTATTATTGTAAGGCTGTTAAGCCTTTATGTAGTACTTGTAAATTAAGAGATATTTGTAGAGAAAAAAAATAATGAACCTTTTTTAAGGTTCATTATTATTTTGTTCATTGGAGTTATTATCATTATTATTGTTATTGTTGTTTTCATTATTTTCTTCTTTTGGTTCGGATACTACTATTTCTGCACCTGAACTTTGTACTCCACTGAATCCTTTATAAGTAGCTATAATCTTATAAGTACCATATCCAGTAGCTGTATATGATGTTTTATCAGTCCATGTTAATAATTTACCATCTTGATATACGTTATATCCGAATGCTCCATATTCACTTCTTGCATATTCTCCTGGGGATAGGGCATTCCATGATAATGTAACTTTCTTAGTATTTTTATCAACACTAGCTTTTAATCCGAATGGTCCAGCTATTGTTGCATCACCATATTGTGTTTCTGTAGGTTCAGTACCTTTTTTGAATAATTCATATATAGCTTGTGTTCCTGGACCTGCAAGTTTTGCTGGATTAGATCCTACTGCAACTCCAACTTTTACAACACTGTTAGGCATTTGGAATGCTTGTCTATCATATTCGATAGCTCCTTCTCTTACAAATGCTTGGAATAAGTAATCTTTTTGACGAGATGCAGGTACGTTATTTAATACGTATCCAGCATTTACCATTTCTTGATTCATTTCATCGTATCCATACCACATTGCGATAGAAGTACGAGTAGTGTATCCTACTAACCATGTATCTTTTACTGCATCCCATGGCATGTTTAATTTTTCCATAAATGCACTATCGAAGTTTGTAGTACCAGTTTTACATGCTAAGTTAGAAGGTGTACCACCATTTAGAGCAACATCTTGAAGCATGCTTGTAATCATATAAGCTGTTGCTTCTGACATAACTCTTGTCTTATTAAATTCATGTTCTTTTACATCTCCAGTAGATCTAAATTCAATTTTAGATACACTATATGGAGCATTATAATAACCACCATTTGAGAATGCTGCATAGGCAGCTGCCATTTGTAATGGAGATACTCCAGTGAAGGCTCCAATTGCATGGGCTTCATGGATTCTACCGCTTTCTATTTCTGGTGTAATTCCTAATGATGTAACAAATTCAATTATCTTTCTATTATCAACTTGTTGGAAAGCTTTTAATGCTGGGATATTTCTTGATAGAGATAAAGCTCTTCTCATTGTCATAGTTCCGTAGAATGAACCATCCCAGTTATTAATAGTTCTACCATTTGAGTAATGATATGGTTGATCTTCAAATAGAGTGTATGTAGACCAATCATTATATTCAATACCAGGACCATAATCGAATAATGGTTTAGCAGTACTTCCTGGTTGTTTCTTCATTTGTGTTGCGTAGTTAAAACTATTTAATCCAGTTCTATATCTACCTGCACCAATTGCTAGTATTGCACCATTATCTGTATTTAATACTGCAACACCTGTTTGTAGAGCATCATTTAACCATGCATATGATTCTCCACTTAGTACTCTATCTACTGCTTCTTGTTTTCCGCGATCTAGAGTAGTGTAAACTCTTAATGAAGTAGTATAAGCATTTACTCCATATGTATCTTTTATTTCTTTTACAACTGTATCTATATATCCTTGATATGGATTAACTTGTGCTTCATATGGTTGTACTAGTGTACTAACTGGAATTGAATTAGCCATATCTTCTTCTTCTTTTGTTATATAACCATGACGTCTCATTAAGTATAAAACTGTTGCACGTCTTGCTTCAGCATTTTCTGGATGTGTATCAGGTCTATAATAAGTAGGAGATTTAAACATACCAGCAATGATTGCTGCTTCACTTAGTGTTAAGTCTGCAGCACTCTTACCAAAGTATGTTTGAGCAGCTTCTTCAACACCGTATACATTTCCACCTAAGTAGTGGTTATTAACATAGAATTCTACGATTTGTTCTTTTGTATAATTCTTTTCTAATTTAAATACTGCTATATAAATATCTTGGAACTTTCTTACGATACCACTAACACCTTCATCAGCTTTAGCGTCAGTAAATACGTTTTTAACAACTTGCATTGATAGTGTAGAAGCACCACCGGCACCTCTGTTACCAGTAACTTGTCCAATAGATGCTTTAATAAAACGAGGGGCATCAAATCCATTATGTTGGAAGAATCTTGAATCCTCTGTTGCAACTATGGCATCTATTAATACTTCAGGTAATTCTTCATAGCTTACTTTTTCACGCATCTCTGAACCTAATTTAGCAAATTCTACTCCTGATCCATCGTATAGGGTAGTTGTCTCTTTCTTATTAAGTTCAGATTCTTTATCAGAATATAGTGGATCTGAAATAGATTTAATATAGAATATGAATACTGCGAAAGCACTCATACAAGCTATACCACCAGCTAGTATTAACATTAAAAGAATTGTTATAACTCTTTTCTTACTTTTACCTTTTAATTTAACAAGTAAAGTAATAATTGCTAATGTAACTGCTAATAATCCACCAATTCCTATAGCTCCTATAGAACCAACTTTCTTATAAACTATTAGTACTACAACTATACATACTAATAATAAAGCTAAGAGAATAGTATTTTTAGTTTTAATCTTTTTCTTTTCAGTAACTCGTCTTTTTATAGCTTTTATATTATACTTACTACTTCTAGTAGATTTAGTATGAGAGCTACTTTTATTAACCCTTTTTCTTTTTATATCTTTTTTCATTTTCTACCTCCAATAAGTTCGTCGACTATTTTTAAGTAATCAACTCTTGGGTTATAACCATCTTTTATCAAATAAGCATTTTCTCTAAAGAATTCTATAGGTATAGATTTTCTTTCAGAATTGTTTAAAAAAACAGAAAACTTTTGAGTAGTAAGAAGATACGTTTCATTTAGTGTAGTAAATCTTACTATTAAAAAAGATATTCCATTATGTTTTTCTATATTTTGTAAATGCTTAATTTGGTGAGGATGAATATTACTTAAAGCAAAAGCTGTTGTACTTTTAGATTCTTTTGCTTCAAAATCAATATAATAACCTTTATATAATCCGTTATAATCGGTTGTTGATGGGACTGTAAAAAAAGCTTCTTTTATTACTGCTTTATCACGAGATGGATAATCTACTTTTGTTATCTTAATAGGAGTAGGTTTCTTATAGATGTAGGCTTTATCAATTTCACGATAGTATTCATTAGATTGATTAAGTTCATCTTCTAGATTCATACCTCTGTTTTTATGAGTAACAGGTGTAGTTTGCATTGTAGTAGTTTTTTTCTTTAAACCATTTGGGTAGTTCATCTCATCACCTATGTTTTATTATACTATATATATATTATTTTTTCTATATAAAAATAGTGTTTCTTTTTATCATGTTTTGTCGAATGAATTGCTTTATTTTTTCTATGTTTTAAAATGATTTTGGTGATAAAATGAATAGTTTTGAAATATTACTCTTTTTAGATAGTATGATTAGAAAGACAAATAAGGCTTGTAATAAGCTAGATAAGTATTATATAATATATGAGTTGCCAATTGACAAAAACTAGTTAAAATGTAATAATTATTGTATAAAGTTAGGGATTGGTGATTAGTATGTATCAGAATAAGATTACTCTTATGCCACAAGATATTTTAGAGAAAGATTTTAAAATTGATACTCGAGGATATCGCTTAAAAGAAGTTGATCAATTTTTAGATATTATTATTGGCGATTATGAGCAATTCTTTAATATAATCAATGGATTAGAAAAAGAAAAAGCCGATCTATTAGCTGAAATTATGTCTTTAAAGCAAGAACTACGTAATTCTAAACTTAGTATGGAAGTTTCACGTACGAATGTAGAAGTACCTGAAATGACTAATGTTGATATTATACGTAGAGTATCTCAACTTGAAAAAATGGTTTATGGTATAAAGAATAATACTGAAAAAGAAGAAACAACTACTGAAGAAGAAGTAAGTGAATAATATAATACATATAGACAAACGCTGGAATCTTTAAGATTCTTGAGGAAAGTCCATGCTAGCACAGACCTGTAATGGCTGTAGTGTTCGTGTTCAGGGAACAAATAACCTGGAGTAGCAATTGCTAACGGCGGTTAATAAACCTAAGTTTTTTTAATATGGTTTAACCGTAAAGTGCCGCAGTGACGATGCTTTTGGAAACGAAAGAGTGAAACGAGGTAAACCCCGCGAGCTAGAAACCCAAATTTGGTAGGGGAGTCTTAACGAAAGAATTATAATGGAGTTAAGGACTGGGAAACTGGTAGATAAATGTTTGTCGCTCCGCAAGGAGACAGAACATGGCTTATTTATGTATTATTAATAACTAGTGAGGTGAATTATGAAAGAATTAGGGGCGTATTTAAAACGTATTAGAATATCTAATGGTGTTAATATAGCAGAAGCTGCAGAAGACCTTGATTTAACTGTCACTGAACTAGAAAATATAGAATCAGGTAATGTAAAAGCATTTAAAGATTTATATGATTTAAAAGGTTATATAAAATCTTATTCTAAGTATTTAGGATTGAATCCTGATAAAGTAGTAGATGAATTTAATAATTTTTTCTTTGATCATACTTCTAAAATATCTTTAGAGGATATCAAAAATGCTCAAAAGAAAGAAAAAGAAGAAGTTAAAGTTAATAAAATTAAATCTCCATATACTAAAGAATATAGTAATAAATCTTTTGCTTTACCTATATTTGTAGGATTGGTTATAATTCTTATTTTTGCATTTATAATTATTTATTTAGTTGTAAGTAACACTAATAAGAAACCTGCAATGGTAAATGAATTATCACCTGTTGGTGGAAAGGAGATTAGTTATGAATTTACCTACTAAATTAACCGTATTAAGACTTATTTTATCAGTATTTATTATTTTTATTTTATGTTTTCCATTTTATTTAATTAATGTACAATTTCCTGTTTATTATGTAGCAGGTGTTGGAATGGATTTAAAATTTTTAATATCTGGAGTTGTATTTATTGCTGCTTCAGTAACTGACTGGTTTGATGGATATTTAGCAAGAAAGAATAATCAAGTGACAGATACAGGTAAGATGTTAGATGCTATTGCTGATAAAGTATTAGTAAACTCTGTATTAATTATTTTAGCTGCTAATTGTTATATTCATGTAATTGTTCCAGTTGTTATAGTATTAAGAGATATAGTTGTTAATGCTATCAAGATGGAAGCTGCAGGAAAGGGTAAAGTAGTTGCTGCTATTAAATCTGGTAAGTTTAAAACTGCTACACTAATGGTTGGTATTACTTTAACATTCTTCTACAATATACCATTTGTATTTATTAATAAAGGTATAGATGTAGCTAACTTCTTATTATATATTGCAGTTATCTTATCAATTATTTCTGGTGTTCAATATTGGAACATGAATAAAAATATAATATTTACTAAAGAAGATTAATAAAAGACCTCAAATGAGGTCTTTTTATTTGTCTTTATATACTCGATATCCTAAGATTCTATCTCTACCATTTTTTATTCTTACTATTAAGTATGAATTATCTTTAGTTAAGTTCATACCTAAGTAGTTAGCTAGAGCAGATGTATCATTATTAGATTCTAATTCTCTTAATCCATAATCTTCATATACATATTGTTTTTTATCTGCAATTATTTTATCTTCATATACTTCAATAGACTTATATAAATCTTCTTCTGTTAATTCTTTAAGTAGTTTTTTACAAAGAGTATTATTTTTAAATCTATTCATTATTTCTTTAGAATCATCTGATTCTTTTATATTATTATCATCTAATGAGTATTCTCTTACAGGTACTTTGGCATGTAGTTTTTTTGATTCTTCTACTTTTAAGTTATATTCTTTTTTATCTTGTTCTTTTTTATTTGAAAGTGCAATTCCAATTACTATAGTAATAATTCCAAAAATAATTGGTTGAGATACTCCTTCAGAAGCACCAGCTATTACAGATATTACTCCAAATATAATTAAAGCTATTCCCATATTATCACCTTACCATTCTTTTAAACTTGTATCTTTTACCTTTTTACCAGTTATATATACACGATATCCTTTAAATATTTCATCTGATCCACTATCAAGACTCGATTGTAGGTGTCCACCTTTGTCTTCAAAGTAATGTACTTCATGTTTTGTTATAACTGTGTGTACTACTTTATTTTTATGAATTGTTTCTTTTTCTGTTGTGAGATATTGAGCGGCTAATGTCTCTATATAAGTAGTTAATTCTTCTAGTTTTTTACCACTAAAATTAACATTATAATCAGCATAATAGAAAGTTCTTTTACAAGTTTGTACTCCATCTAGTAGTATACGTATTCCTGTTGTACAAGTATATTCACTAACAAAGTTTAGGCCTTCCTCGATGTATCTAAATTCATCTTCTGTAAGATTCTTTCTAAGAATAGTTGTGAACCTTTCGTAATCATACTTAGTCATTACTTTTTTCATTTTTTCTTCTTTACTTTTATTACTTTGTATTGTTTGTTCTATTGGATCTTCTTTTTTTGAGGCTACTAGTCCTACTACTAAGACTACTAAACCAAATACAATACCTCCAACACTATTAGCTACCCATGAAGCTAATGCTATTAATATTCCAATTATGATTATCATATTACACCTCCGTTATTTGCCTTTATTATATCATGATTATTTAAAATGATTAATTAAATTTCTTTATTTATGATAATTGGTGCTGTTATATGTTTGATTATTGTATTTTAATAATATTTATTGTTTTAAAGTAATAAAACACATGTTCGAAAAAAAGTGTTGCATTTTATAAAATACTATTATACAATTGATTTGTAAGTTATTGAACTAGGAGGGTTTTATGAAAACAATAGAAAAAGATGTATCTAAAGATAAAGCTTTAGAGCAAGTATTAAGTGATATTGAAAAACAATTTGGTAAAGGTTCAATTATGAAGCTAGGTGATAACAAACATATGAAGGTAGATGTTTGTTCTAGTGGATGTTTATCTTTAGATATAGCTTTAGGTGTAGGTGGATATCCGAGAGGAAGAATTATTGAAATATATGGTCCTGAATCTAGTGGTAAGACTACTTTTGCATTACAAGCTATAGCAGAACATCAAAAATTAGGTGGTAGAGCTGCATTTATTGATGCTGAACATGCACTTGATCCTGAGTATGCTGAAAGATTAGGAGTTAATATTGATGAATTATTATTATCTCAACCAGATACTGGAGAGCAAGCATTAGAAATATGTGATGCATTAGTTAGAAGTCAAGCTATTAGTATTGTAGTTATTGACTCTGTAGCAGCACTTGTTCCTCAAGCTGAGATTGATGGTGAGATGGGTGATTCTCATGTAGGTCTTCAAGCTAGACTTATGTCTCAAGCACTTAGAAAATTATCTGGTACTATTAGTAAGACTAATACTACTTGTATTTTTATTAATCAATTACGTGAAAAAGTTGGTGTTATGTTTGGTAACCCTGAAACTACTCCAGGAGGTAGAGCATTAAAATTCTATGCTTCTGTAAGACTTGAGATTAGAAGAAGTGAACAACTAAAAATGGGTGAAGGTGTAGTTGGTAATAAGACAAGTATTAAAGTAGTTAAAAACAAAGTTGCTCCTCCATTTAAAACAGCAACTGTTGATATAATGTATGGTGAAGGTGTATCACGCGAAGGTGAAATAGTAGACTTAGCAGCTGATGCTGGTATTGTTGAAAAGAGTGGGGCATGGTATGCTTATCAAGGAGAAAAATTAGGTCAAGGTAAAGAAAATGTTAAATTACTTTTAAAAGATAATGTAGAATTAAAAGAAGAATTAGAGAAAAAAGTAAGAGAATATTATGATATTGCTTTAGATGATGATAAGAAAGAAGCAAAAAAAGAAAAGTAATAGAATAGATTATAACAGGTGATGAAATTGAAGAGATTATGTGATTTAGTAGATTGTGATTTAGATATAGAAGTTAGTGGTGTTGCGGATGATTCAAGATTAGTTAAAGAAGGATATGTCTATGTAGCTACTAAAGGATATAATGTAGATCACTATGATTATATAGATATGGCTATAGAAAAGGGATGCAGTTGTGTAGTTGCTGATAGAAAAGTAGACTACGATATTCCTTATGTAATAGTAGATAATATAAATGATAAGTTTTATGATATATGTTCTAAGTTTTATGATGTAGATCCAGCAGAATTTAATTTTGTAGGAATTACTGGTACTGATGGAAAGACTACTACAGCTTATCTTGTAAATGAAATATTATCTAAGAAAGAGAAGACTACTTATATTGGTACATTAGGTGCTTTAATTGGAGATAAGTCTATGGATATCCATAATACTACTCCAATAGTATCTGAATTGTATGATACTTTAAGATGGTCTAAGGATAATGGTTCTTATAATGTAGTTATGGAAGTTTCAAGTGAGGCTTTATTACATAAACGTGTAAAGCATTTTAAATATAAAGTTGCAGGTATATGTAATATTACTGAGGATCATTTAAATGTTCATAAGACTATAGAAAATTATATTGCATGTAAGAAAAGTTTATTAGATTATTTAGATAAAGATGGATATGCTATTGTAAATGGTGATGACGATAACTGTAAAGATATTGTGTCTAATAATTTAGTAAAGTTTGGATTTGATAAGTCAAATGATTGTACAATAGAAATACTTGATGAAAATTTAAAAGGTACTAAGTTTAATATTAATTATCAAGATAAGACTTATTGTATTTATACTCCACTTGTTGCAAGATACAATGTATATAATGTAACTATGGCTTTCCTAATATGCTATCATTTAGGATTTGATGCTGATTTTATTATTGATGCTATTTCTACTATAAGTAATATTAGTGGTAGAAGAGAGAGATTAGATTTTGGACAAGACTTTGAAATCATATTAGATTATGCTCATACTCTTAATGGAATTAAGAATGTTATTGAGAGTGTTCCTAAAGATAGAGATATTATTGTAGTTACTGGTGCTGCTGGTGGAAGAGAAAAAAGTAAGAGAAGAAAGATTGGTAAATTTATTCTTGAAAATTGTAATACAGCTATATTTACTATGGATGATCCTCGATATGAAAGTGTTGATGAGATTATTGATCAAATGGTAGAAGATAGTGATAAAGAATATATAAGAATTATTGATAGGGTTGAGGCTATACATAAAGCGTTTGATATAGCTAAACCTAATTCTACTGTACTTGTTTTAGGTAAAGGTAGAGATACATATATGGCAATTGAGGATAGAAAAGATTATTATTGTGATTATGATACTATTTCTGATTACTTTAATAAGAGATAATTCTATTCTCTTTTTTTTACTTATCTTGACATAAAAGTAAATAAATCTTACAATAAAATTAGATTAGAGCTAGTGCTTTAGTCTAGAGATGGAGGAATAATATGAAGTTTGTTATTTTCCCCATTTTACTTGTAGTAGGTGCAATTATTGGTTTTGCAGTTTCTTATGTTTTAAATAATATGAAAGTATCTAATGCTCAAAAAGAGGCAGATAAAATACTTAATCAAGCAAGAAAAGACGTTGAAAAAATTAAACGTGATGCTGCTATAGAACAAAAAGAAGAAGCTCATAAACAAAAAATGGATTTAGAAAAGGAAATTCGTGAAAAGAAAGCTGAATTAAAAGAATCTGAAAATAGATTACTACAGAGAGAAGCGAATATTGATAAGCGCGATGAAATGTATCAAAAACGTGAAACTATCTTAGATGAGCGCGAAGAAAAATTATCAGAACGTCTAGAAGAAATCCAAAACGAAAAAAGTAAAGTGGAGGATATCAAGAAGGAACAATTAGAATTATTAGAAAAGATTTCTGGTTTCTCTAAAGACAAAGCTAAAGATATGGTTATGTCTATTGTTAGAGAAAATATGACTAAAGAAATTTCTGAGTATATTAGAGAGCGTGAGAATGAAGCTAAATTAGAGGCTGATAAAAATGCTCGTGAATTAATTGTAAGTTCAATGCAACGTTATGCTGCTGATATTGCAAGTGATCAGACAGTTACAGTTGTTGGTCTACCAAATGAAGAAATGAAAGGTAGAATAATAGGTCGTGAAGGTAGAAATATTAGAACTATTGAAGCTATTACTGGTGTAGATTTAATTATTGATGATACTCCTGAAGCTGTAGTTTTATCAAGTTTTGATCCTTTAAGAAGAGAAATAGCAAGAGTTACTCTTGAAAGTTTAATTAAAGATGGAAGAATCCATCCTACAAGAATTGAAGAATTATATGATAAAGTTTGCAAAGATATGAAGCAAAAGATTATCGAATTTGGTCAAGAAGCTGCATTCGAATTAGGAATCACTAAACTTGATCCAGAATTATTAGAAACTATTGGTAAATTGCATTTTAGAACTTCTTTTGGTCAAAATGTATTACAACATTCAATTGAAGTATCTCATTTATCAGGATTACTTGCTGGTGAATTAGGAGAAGATATAGTTCTTGCTAAGAGAGCTGGTTTACTTCATGATATTGGTAAAGCTATTGATCATGAAATTGAAGGTAGCCATGTAGATATTGGTGTAGATATAGCTAAGAAACATAAGGAAGATCCAATTGTTATTAATGCTATTGCATCACATCATGGTGATACAGCTGCTACTAGTGTAATTTCTACTATAGTTGCTATAGCTGATGCATTATCTGCTTCACGTCCTGGAGCAAGAAATGATTCATTAGAAAATTATATTAAGAGATTAAGTCAACTTGAAGAAGCTGCAAACTCTATTAAGGGTGTTGATAAAACATTCGCTGTTCAAGCTGGACGTGAATTACGTGTAATTGTTAAACCTGAAGATGTAGATGATTTAGAATCTCATAAGATTGCTCGTGAGATTAAAGAGAAGATTGAATCTACAATGAAGTATCCAGGTACAATTAAGATTACAGTAATTAGAGAAACTCGTGCACAAGAAGAAGCAAAATAATGCTTCTTTTTTTAGTTTATTTATATTTATCCGTAAATATATAATTGGAGGTGTAATATGAATAAAGTATTTTGGAATATAGGAAAACAAATATATAATTTAAAAAATAATTTATCTAATCCATGTGAGTATATATCTAATTATTATTCTTATAAATATGGTGATAGTTTTAAATATAGTAGAGAAAATATTTCTATTATGAGAAACTTTTATTTATGTTTTCCAATATACATAAATAACTATGATAAGTTATCCTGGAATCATTTTAAATTACTAATAAATATTAATGATAGAGTTATAAGAAATTTCTATTTAAGATTAATATTATTTTGTAATAGTAGTGTAGATGAATTAAATAATATAATTAATAGTTCTTTATATAATAGAATATAAAAAAAGATGAACTTTATTGTTCATCTTTTGTTTCTTCTTTAGTATCTGTATTTCTTTTTATATCTAAGATAACTGGTAGAATTATTGGTTTTCTTCCTGTTAAATTATATATAAATGGATATAGTGATTCAGTCACTTCATTTTTTAATACTGCGAATGTAGCTTTAGGATCTTGAAGTGTTTGTCTAATAGTAGTTTCAGCTTTATTTTCAATCTTGTGAATTAGTTCTTCATTTTCATTTACTAAAATAAATCCTCTTGTAGTTATATTTGGTTTAATTAATAATTCACGTTTTTTCATATCAACGTTAATTATTACTACAAGTATTCCATCACTAGACATTATCTTTCTATCTTTGATAATAGCACTACCTATTTCACCAATTCTATTTCCATCTACATAAATATCATTTCCAGGTACAAACTCACCTAATGTTAATTCATGATTTTTTAAATTAAGAGTATAACCATTTTTTACAATAAATGTATTTTCTTTAGGTATTCCACAATTTATTCCGATATTAGCTTGTTTCTTTAACATTCTATAATCTCCGTGGAATGGTACTAAATATTTAGGTCTTATTAATCTAATCATTAATTTTATTTCTTCTTCATTAGCATGACCTGATGTATGTAAGTTATCTAATACATTATTAGTATAAACTTTTACACCTTTTAAATATAATTTATTTATTGTTTTAGAAATACTTAAAGCATTTCCTGGAATTGCAGAAGATGAGAATATTACTACATCATCTGGTCTTAATTTAATTTGTTTATGAGTACCGTTAGCTATTCTTGATAGAGCAGCTAGTGGTTCTCCTTGTGAACCAGTACAAAGTATTACTACTTCGCTTGGTTTTAGATTGTTTGCTTCTTCAGCAGATACTAATAGTTCTTTGTGATCGATGTATCCACCATTAATAGAAATATTTATATTGTTTTCCATACTTCTACCGAATACACATATTTTTCTACCATATTTATAACATTTTTCAAATATGTGTTTTACACGATAAATGTTTGAAGCAAATGTTGCGATTATAATTCTATTAGTTTTACATTTTTCAAATAATTCTCCTAAAGTCTCATCAACTACAGATTCACTTGGAGAGAATCCTTCGTTTAGAGCATTAGTTGAGTCACTTAATAATACATCTACACCTTTTTCACCAATACAAGCCATTTTATATAAATTAGCCATTGGTCCGATAGGTGTTAAATCGAATTTATAGTCTCCAGTTGTTACTATAGTACCATCTGGAGTTGTGATTGCGATTCCATGGCAATCAGGAATAGAGTGAGTTGTTTTAAAGAATTCAACTTCTATTTCTTTGAATTTTAGTTTAGTTTCTTCGGTATATACATATAAATTATCATATCTGATATTTTTATCTTGTAATTTGACAGCAATTAACTCTTTAGCATGGTTTGGAGCATATATTGCAGGTATATTTAAACTTTGAAGTAAAAATGGTATTGCACCTATATGGTCTTCATGTCCATGAGTTATTAATAAAGCTTTAATTTTATCTTCGTTTTCTTTTAGATAACTAAAATCAGGTAAGACATAGTCTACACCCATTAAGTCATTTTCTGGAAAACTAACACCGGCATCAATAATAACAATCGCGTCTTTATGTACTATACAGTACATATTTTTTCCGACTTCTCCTAAACCACCTAAAACAACTATTTTTGTTTCATTGGTTTCCATAAAAACTCCTTTCTTTTTTAATAATTTTTTTTAATAAAGAACTAACGAATAGATTATACACTATTTTTATTCTTTTGTCTATTATATCATTTTGAATAATTATTTATTTATGATATACTTTGAAATGTAGGGTGATGAATATGGATTTAAATGATTATTTAGTTAGAATTGTAGTATGTGTGATACTTAGTATATTAATAGGTATTGAGAGACAATATAGACATGGTACTGTTGGTTTAAGAACTAATGTCTTAGTATCTTTAGGAGCATTTATGTTTAATTATGCAACATATGGATTTTTTGATCATGATGAGAGTAGAATTGCTTCATCAATTGTATCTGGTATTGGTTTTATTGGTGCAGGTATGATTATTAAAGATGGTAAGAATATTCATGGTTTAAATACTGCAGCTACTTTATGGTGTGGTGCGGCTATAGGTTTAATGACTTCTATTGGTATGATTACTGAAGCAGCTATTGGTACTGCACTTGTATTGATTTCTAATATTATTTTAAGATTATTTTCTATTTATATTATGGATAGAATTAAATATAGTACTAAGGAACAATGTATTATAGATATTGAGTGTAGTAAAAATATTGAAGTAGTTATTAGAACTGCGATATCTAAATATGTTGAGAAAAATTTCTTAAGAGTTGTTAGTTTAGATAGACATGAAAAAAATGAAAGTGTAAAACTAAAAATTACTATCATCACTAGTAGAGTACAGAGAATAGATGACTTAGTTAAAAATATAAGTAGTGAACCTGAGGTATCACATATTTCATGGGAACATAATAAAGATTTTCTTTATGATAATCTTGATAGCTTAGAAGAAGACTAGTATGTTATAATAATTTGCGAGGTGGGTAGAATGGGTCTTTTTAATAAGATAAAAAGTATGTTTTCAAAATCAACAGATGATGAAAAACAAGAGATAATTGAAGAAGAAAAAGAATTAGAAGTAGAAGAGGAAGATGAATCCTCTAATAATATAGAAGTTAAAGATACAAAGAAAGAAGAAAAAAAGTCAGTAAAAGTATATGAGAAGGGATTAACTAAAGCTAGACAAGGATTTGTATCTAAATTAGTTAATTTAACTTCTAAATATAAAAATATAAATGAAGAGTATTTTGAAGAATTAGAAGAAATACTTATTATGGCAGATATTGGCGTTAATACTGTAATGGACTTTATGGATAGAATTAGAGATAGAGTTAGAAAAGAAGGTATTACTGATCCAGAAGAATTAAAAGAAATAATAGTTGATGAATTATTTATTATTTATGTTAATGATGAAGTTTTATCTAGTAAGATTAATTATAGAGAAGATGGACCTACAGTTATATTATTTGTTGGTGTTAACGGAGTAGGTAAAACTACTACTATAGGTAAGCTTGCGAAGAAACAAAAAGAAGCTGGTAAGAAAGTATTACTAGTTGGAGCTGATACATTTAGAGCAGGAGCAGTAGCTCAATTAAATGAATGGGCTGATAAAATTGGAGTAGATTTTTATGGTACTCATGAAGGGGAAGATCCTGCTAGTGTAGTATATGATGGAGTAACTAAAGCTATAAATGAAGAATATGATGTAGTACTTGTAGATACTGCAGGTAGACTTCAAAATAAAGTTAACTTAATGAAAGAATTAGAAAAAATAAATAGAGTAATAGATGGTTTATTAGATGGTGGAGCAAATGAAACATTATTAGTTATAGATGCTACTACTGGACAAAATGGTATTAGTCAAGCTAAATCATTTAAAGAAATTACTAATATTACAGGAATTGTATTAACTAAATTAGATGGTACTGCTAAAGGTGGAATAGTACTTGCTATTAAAGAAAGTGTAGGAGTACCTGTTAAATATATGTGTTTTGGTGAAGGACCAGATGATTTGCAAGTATTTGATATTGAAAAATATATCTATGGATTATTTAAAGATATGATGTAGAGGTGTTTTATGGAAGATTTAGTATATTACAATGATTTATATGATATTTACTCTTTATTATTAACAGATAAACAAAGAGAGTATTTTGAAGAGTATTATTTTAATAATTTAAGTTTTTCTGAGATGGCAGAAAATTATAATGTAAGTAGAAATGCTATTTTTAAGCAAATTAAAATTACTAAAGAAAAATTAGATGAGTTTGAAGAAGCATTAGGTTTATATAAGAAAAGAGAAAAATTACTTAATATAATAGAGAATGTTGATGATAAAAGAATAAAAAAAGAATTAGAAGATTTATTATAAAAAGAGGTGGTTAGTGTGAAAAAGTATTTAGTAGGAATAGTATTATTTATAATGGGTATTTCTTTAATGATTGTTGGATTTATAATGCAACTAAGTTATTCTCAATCTGTTCATGTAGGTGAGACAGATAAAGAAGAAGTAGTTGATACTGATGATGATAATACTACATCTGAATTATTAGATACTTCGACATTTAGTTTTGATGAGGCAACATCTACTATATTATCCGGAAGTGCACAGGGATATGTTATAGCTTGTAGTGATAATATTAAAACACCAACACCAGTAAATTTAATAAGTATGAATGGTTTATTAGAAAAGATTAAGACTGCTAAAGGTTATAGAGTTAGTAATAAATCATTTAGTACTTGTCCTCTAAATTCTTTTGTTATAGGTACTTTAGAAAGTTCTGAAGTAACAGGAAAAATATTAGAAGTAGAAATATATGATAATAATACTTTATTAATATCTAATAGTGAATCTACATATGAATTTATATATGAAGAAGATATTTCTTCTTTATTTACTAGTTTAAGTTAAGTACCTTATGGTACTTTTTTATTGTTTTTTTTTTCTATAAAAGATATAATTTTATTATGATAGGGTTGAAAGATTAGGTGATATTAATGTTTGATAGAATAGTTTATATTGGGGATCATTATGCGAATGTTAGATTAAAAGATAAAGATAATCTTACTATTAATCTAATGAATTTACATTTAGTGTTCGAGGATAAGGATAAAAAAGTTTTAGCAGAAGTAGATAATTTAGATGGAGATATAGTTAAAGCTAGATTCTTAGGTGAAATTAAAGGTGATCATTTATTAGGTGGTACACTTAGAAAACCTTCATTAGATGCTAGTGTAAGAATTATTAAACCTGAAGAAATTCCTATGATTACTGGTAAGAATGAAAAAGGATATATGCCATTAGGTGTTAGTCCATTCTATAATGATATTCCTGCTTACTTAGATGTTAATAATTTCTTTGGCGGACATTTTTGTATATTTGGTAACTCTGGTTCAGGTAAATCATGTGGTACTTCAAGATTATTCCAAAATATGTTCCATGATAAAAGATTATTCCCATATAAAGCAAATATTATTATGTTTGATTCTTCTGGTGAATATTATAATGCTTTTAAAGATTTAAATAAGATTGATCCTCATTATAATTATCGTTATTTTAGTACTAATGAAGTAGATAATATTGGTGAAAAGTTAAGATTACCAATTTACTTATTAAATAAAGATGATTTGTCATTATTATTACAATGTACATCTCATTCACAATTACCATTAATTGAAAGAATGCAAAAATTAGCTTTAATATTCTCACAAGAAGGAGTTAAAGCTATTGATTATCAAAACCACTTAATAGCAAAAGCTATAATGACTATTTTATATACTAATGAAACTTCTCCTAATAAGAGAAATGAAGTATTCTCAATACTTGCTAGTTGTTCTACGCCTCAATTTAATTTAGAGGCTCCAGTACAAGGTATTGGTTATACTAGAAAATTTAGAGAATGTTTCTTAATAGATAATGCTGGACAATTTAGTGAAAGTGTTTTACTTACTGAGTATATTTCTTCATTTATTAAACCAGAGTTAGATAATTATGAACCTGAAGAAGGAGTATTCTATAACTTAGATACTTTAGAGAAAGCTTTAAACTTTGCTTTAATTAGTGAAGGTTGGTTAAGAAATGAAAATACTTATGGTGATGCGATTACTGTAAAAGTTAGATTACATCAATTAATTACTGGTAAGTATTCTAAGTTCTTTGATTTTCCTAATTATGTTCCACTTGAATCATATCTTTCTTCATTAATAATTAATAATGGTACTAAGTATCAAATTATTAATATTAATTTAGATGATGTAGATGATGATTTTGCTAAAGTATTTACTAAGATTTATTGTAGATTAATATTTGACTTTGCGAAGGGATTAAAACAAAGAGGAAGTATTCCTTTCCATATAGTTGTTGAAGAAGCGCATAGATATGTACAAAATGATAATGATAGATTCTTATTAGGATACAATATATTTGAACGTATATCTAAGGAAGGTCGTAAATATGGTGTTTTATTAGGATTAATTTCACAAAGACCTAGTGAAATGAGTGATACATGTATTTCTCAATGTATGAACTTCTTAATATTTAAGATGAACCACCCTGTAGATGTTGAATATATTAGAAAGATGGTACCTAATATTAGTGATGAGATTGTTGAAAAACAAAAGTCTTTACAATCTGGTACTTGTTTAGGATTTGGTACTGCATTTAGAATTCCATTGATTGTTAAGATGGAAATGCCTAATCCAGCTCCATGGAGTGGTAATGTAGATGTAGTTAGAATTTGGAATGGTAGAGGAGATAATGATTCTTACGTAGAAGATAGTGAAGATGTTTATAATACTCAGACTTCTACTCCAGAAATAAATAACTTTGAAATTAATCAAAGTAATCATTTAGTTACTGATCCGAGAGAGATTCCTGAAATGACTAATAATTATAATACAGGTGTTGATTCAAATGCATCTATGAGAGATATATTAACTAATGTATCTAATGACTTAACTTTAGTTGATGATGATTTCGATGAT
>JAUNMV010000076.1 GCA_030531695.1 Bacilli bacterium
GTTATAATATTATTTTAAGTTTAGATAGTAATCATAAATCTGATGATTATAAGATTATATATGAATTTAAAGTAGAGAAAGAATTAAAGATTAATAATAAGAAATCTAATAGTTTTAATATTTATATAGTTGGATCTGATTTTGCTGGTATGATGGATTTAAATATGATCGCAACTATTAATCAAGATACTCATAAGATATTATTAACTTCTATTCCTCGTGATTATTATATTGAAGTAGCTGGTTATAATGGTACTAAAGATAAATTAAGTTTTATTACTCAAGGCGTAGACGTTAGTATGGAATCTTTAGAATTATTATTTGATACAGATATAGATTATTATTTAAAGATAGATACTAATAGTTTAGTTACTCTAGTAGATCAAATAGGTGGAATAGAATATTGTTCTGATGTAGAATTTACTACTACACATGCTCAAGTATTAAATACTTATAATGATTCTTATGGACGTAAGTTGCATGTTGTTAAAGGTTGTCAACATTTAAATGGAGTCCAAACTTTAACTGTTGCTAGAGAAAGAAATGCTTTCCCTGGTAGAGATAGAGTAAGACAACAAAATTGTCAAAAGATTATGATAGCTATATTTAAGAAGATAGCTACTATAGATACTATTGGTAGATATAATGATGTATTAAATGCAGTATCTAATTCATATGATACAAATATATCTAGAGATATTATTACAAGTAATATTAAAGATGTACTTAATAATGGTAATAAATGGACTATAGAGACACAATCAGTAGATGGTAGTGATGGGCATGACAGAGTACATCTAAATACTGCAGTAGACTGGGTAATGTATCCTAATATGGATACAGTTAATACTGCTAAAGAAAAAATAAATAATATAATGAAATAAACAAGTGTTAAAAAACACTTGTTTTCTCTTGGTTAAATATGTGCTATTATATAAAACTAATAGGTGATGTATTATGTTAAATAATGTTATTAAATTATTTCATATTAATAAAGAATGTTTTTTAGAAGAGATAGAGGAGAATGGTTTTAGATTAGCTTTTGGTATATCTATTATTATTGTTGGTATAGTTAGTTATTTTTACGATACTAGTAATACTATATTGGTTGGTATATCTATTAGTTCTTTCTTATTTGCTTTATTTGATGCTACAAGTAAAGGGAATAGTCTTACTTACATTATTCCATTATCCATACTATTATTGTTTTGTATATTTCCAGATTTACCTTTTATCAAGTTCCTATTAGATGAACATTTAAATAATTCTATTGTTTTTATATCTTTTGGCTTAACTTTTTGCATTTTTTCTTATTCCAGTTATAAAAATAGAATAGAAAGAATAACAAACAAACTTGAAGAAGATATTAGATATAGAGATAATGTTATTAATCAATATGAAAATTCTATTATCATTTCTAAATTAGTTGTTCAGATAAGAAAACATTGTATAGATAAAAAGTATATTGATGTAAATCTTCATAAATTATTATCTGAATTAGAAAAATATGCTGATGAAGAATCTACTCTTGGTTCTATTAAGAATAAATTACTATCTTTAAGTGAAGATTCTAGTCAGAATACTTATACAATAGAAGAAATAGAAAATGCTGTTATAGAAGCAGCTAAATATAAAAGAAATGTTATAATTGAATCTGCTAATAATAAGAAATTTAAGAAATAGGGGTGATTAAATGGAATCTTTTGAAATATATTCTGAATATTTTTCTAAGATAGATAATATTTATTATTGGACTGCTATTATTATGGCTTTTATTTTTCTTAGTAAGTTTGAAATATCACATGATAAGATTAAAGAAAAAATATTATTCTCATATATATTATTAATATCATTTAGATTCTTTAACTTAATTCCTATTAAGTTTATTCTTTTATTTACAATTATCTTTTATTTTATATTTATTGAATTAGTATTTATGAGTGAAGAAGAAAAGAAATTTATTAATAATGGGGCTTATAATATATTAGATTATTTATATAAAATAATATTTAGATATAATTATT
>JAUNMV010000045.1:0-1196 GCA_030531695.1 Bacilli bacterium
AATTAGCTTCATCTTCACTTAATCCTTCAGTATATAAATCACTTAACTTTTTAACACTAGTATAAACATACTTAATCTTATACCATGTAGCTTTATCTACAGTACCTGTTATAGGTAGTGCGAATATCTCTTGAAACTTTTTAACGGCATTAACTGTTTCTTGATTATAAATACCTAAATCAGTTTCAATTATAGGTATAGCAGGATAATTCTTTCTAATTCTATTTAAATCTCTTTGTATAGCTGATACAGGATTACCTGCTTGACCAACACCTACAACATATCCAGGATAACTAGTAGTAGAGTCTCCTACTTCAGCATTATATTTAATATTAGTATCATTACCATAATAATATCTAATTATGTTTAAAGGATTATATCCTTGATTAGCTAAAGTAACTGTACCCCATTGAGATAATCCACTACAAGTAGTTTTTCTGCCATCACAATATTGCGCAAAATAGGGCTGTACTTGTCCATCTTTAACAATATAGTCATTAAAAACATCCTTTACTATATTACCTATATTCTCATATATTTCTCTATTAAGAGTATATTTTTGATCATAAGAAGGACTAGAAGTAATATCAAAATTATATCCTTTAGATCTATACCATTCATTATAAATTCTATTCATAGTAAAAGATATAATTGCCAGTATATTAGCTTTTAAAGAATTAGTAGGCCATGTAGGGTACAACTCTGAAGAAGCTACATTATTAATATAATCTACAAAAGATACAGTAATATCCTTACTAGCTTCATTAGGAGTACCTAAATGTACAGTAATCTCATTAGGTATAATAGGATATCTAATAGCCATAACTATTCTCCATATTAGGTATTACATTAATATATTGAATAATAGTAAAACTACAACAAACACTTATATTATATTCTTGTTTAAAAGTATTATTATAAGCTTCTATTTTATAAGTATTAAAAATAGGTATTTCTAAATCACTTTTTATAGAAGGGGGAGCAGGCAACATAATATCATTAATCATGCCAGAGTAATCAGTAACTCCCTCATAGAAAATAACTTTATTATTACCTATATCTTTACTTACTTTAATATTTAATCCACTAACAGGTACAGCTTCATTCGCAGAAGTAGCCCTTATTTTTAAATAACCTTTACCGGGAGAATTCTTAATAAACTCTTGATAATCTTTATCATTATCTAATAATTTATC
>JAUNMV010000045.1:1206-10602 GCA_030531695.1 Bacilli bacterium
CACCTCTATATAATTAATATTTGTCCAATACTTAAATTAGTACTAGTTAATTTATTTTTATTAATAATATTAGATACACTAGTATTATATTTTTTAGCTATGCTATATAAACTATCTCCCTTTTTTACAGTATATTTAATTTCATTAGTAGGTGGATTGTAATCATCACCAAAGCATTCTAATACAACACTAGTAGTAGGTATTCTAATATTTAATACTTGTCCAATACTTAAAGTATTACTTTGTAGTGCATTATCTACAATTAAAGTATTAACTGGAATATTATAGTTCTTAGAAATACTATATAAAGTATCTCCTTTTTTAACAGTATATGTAGTAAAGTTAGGTTTAGTAGATACACTAAAATCAGTCTCAGGTATTAATAATTGTTGTCCAATACTTAATGTATTACTAGTAAGATGATTAAGTCTATTAATATCCTCAACTGTAGTCTCATAAACTCTTGCGATAGAGTATAAACTATCTCCTTTTTTAACAGTATAAGTAAATAAACCAGATGGATTATTACCACTCTTATTAGGTATCTTTAATACTTGCCCAATCTGAATAATAGAACCACCTAAATTATTAAGAGTAGATATATCTATAGCTTCAACACCAAATTGTTTACTAATACCATATACAGTATCTCCAGCTTTAACAGTATATTCTTGATACATAATAACCTCCATTAAAGTATATGTAAAAAATTAAAATTAATACAAATAATAATTTATTGTATTTTTATATATCTTAATATACAATTAAAGTAGATATAATAGAGGAGAGTATATATGAAAAAATTTATATCAAGATTTTTATTTATTTTAGTTTTATCGGTAGTAATAATGCCTAACGTTAAAGCTGATACAGTAAATGATTATATTGTAAATGGAACATATACAATTAATGCAGTGCCACCTACAGATATCATGACAGCATACTCAACATTTGATGATTTGGGAAATCATCTAAGTATACAAGCAGATACTTGTAATGACACATATACAAGATGTACATTAACACATACTTTAAATTTAGGAACAGAATTTGCGCCTAATATACAACAAACTAGTCAGGAAGTAGATATAATCTATAACTATGACGAGACTACAAAAAATATAGTAGATAGTTTAGTATTAACAGATTTACCAGATGAAACTTATACAATAAGTGATGCAGAATTTATTAATTTTGCGCTATATGGAGATAATGAAACAATATTTAATTATTCACAAAAGATTAAACAAAGAATAGGATATAAGAATTTTTACTTTGTAATTGGTGCAGGTTCAATGCCTGGATTATCAGAAAGTGTTATGGCCGATATGAAATTTGGTTATAACAATACAATATATTTTATTAAACCAATGGTAGAGTTAACAATGAGTAAGATTGTTTATGTACCATCAGATACTGCAAATGAAGATATTCTAAATGCAGTTAGAGCAAGATTTAATGCAGTAGGTGCCGGAGCAACAGTAACAGAACATGGAACATTAAATGATTATTTATCAGCATACTATGGAAATGAATATGATCAATATGCAGCCTATAATCATCCTAGCGTAGCAGGTAAGACAAGAGTTCAATATATTTCAGAAAAAATTACTAACTTAACAAATGATGAATTCTTAGGATTTACAGCATCTTCTACAGGAATGGTTTATAGAGTAGAGGCTAATGGTCATACACATGACTTCGTAGTTGCTAAAGACTCATCTAAAATACAAAATATTACATATAAGACAAATGATGTAGGAAGTAATATTGAAATATCAACTGATTCAAAACAAGTACCATTTGATGCATTAATTAGAGTAGCTAAACTAAATAGTGGAGCTACTTATGAACATATAATGGAAGTGTTAAATGCAGAAAATAGTGAAACATATGATATAAGTTTATTCGCAAACTCTACTAATTCAAATATTACTACATTAGATGATGGAACATTCAAAGTAAGAATTCCAGTACCAGCATCTTTAGTAGGAAAGAATTTAATAGTATATTATGTAAATAATAATGATGAAGTAGAAGAACATGCAGTAACACCAGTAAGTGAAGGTGGTAAAGATTATGCAGAATTTACAACTAATCACTTCAGTGTATATACTTTAGCTGAAGGTACTGCAACAGGTACAAGTACATCTACAGCTCCTGCTACAGGAGATAATGTAGGAGTATACATGATTCTATTCTTAGCTGTTCTATCATCATTAGTAGGTGTAACAGTATATACAAAGAAGAAAAATAAATAATAAAAGTTCTCATTTTAGAGAACTTTTTTATTTTTAATCATATATATTCTACTAGAGGTGGGATATGTTTACTAAATTAACTAATAAAAGAATTAAAGTAGTATTTGTATTAATGACATTAATATTCATAATTATAGTTTTTAAAGTATTGTGGATAGAAGTAATTGATTATAATAAACTAAGTAAATATGCAGAATCTTTATGGAGTAGAGAATTACCAGTAGAAGCAGATAGAGGTAAAATTACAGATAGAAATGGAGTAGTACTAGCGGATAATCTAACAACAACAAGTTTAGTATTAATACCTAATCAAATAAAAAACAAAAAAGAAGTAACAGAAAAACTATCTAGTATATTAAATGTTTCTTATGAACAAATGAAGAGTCATGTATATAAAAATACTTCTATTGAAAGAGTTCATCCAGAAGGAAGAAGATTGCCATTTGAAATAGCTGATAAGATATCTAATTTAAATTTAGATGGAGTATATCTAGTAAAAGAATCTAAAAGATATTATCCATATGGTAATTTATTATCTCATTCTATAGGATATGTAGGTATAGATAATCAAGGTTTATCTGGTTTAGAACTACAATATGATAAATATTTAACTGGTACTAAAGGAGCTATTAAATATTATTCAGATGCTAAGGGTAATAAACTAAATAAAAGTGAAGTATACATTCCACCTACAAATGGTATGAATATAAATCTAACAATAGATATAAATATCCAAAGATCTATAGAAAGAGAATTAGATAATATAGTAGATATGTTTACTCCAGATAATGCTTTAGCTATCGTAATGAATCCCAAAACTGGAGAAATATTAGGTATGGGTTCTCGTCCTGATTATAATCCAAATAATTATAAAGATTATTCTCAAGAAATACTTAGTAGAAATCTTCCAATATGGTCTTCATATGAACCTGGTAGTACATTTAAAATAATTACTATGGCTTCAAGTGTAGAAGAAAAAATTGTAGATTTAGATAAAGATCATTTCTATGATAGTGGTAGTGTAAAAGTAGATGGTTCTACTTTAAGATGTTGGAAAGCAGGAGGTCATGGGGATCAAACATTTCTCCAAGTACTACAAAATTCATGTAATCCTGGATTTGTAAAATTAGGACAAACATTAGGTAAAGATAGATTATTTAATTATATTAGAAAATTTGGTTTTGGTTCAAAAACAGGAATAGATTTAAATGGAGAAGCAACAGGAATAATCTTTGATCTAGATAGAGTTGGTAATGTAGAACTCGCAACTACAGCATTTGGACAAGGAGTATCAGTAACTCCAATTCAACAAGTATCAGCAGTATCTTCAGTAGTAAATGGTGGTTATTTATATAGGCCATATATAGTAAAAAGTATTACAGATAATACAAATACAATTCTTTATGAGAATAAAACAAAATTAATAAGAAATACTATAAGTAGTAATACATCTATGATTATGAGAAGAGCACTAGAATATGTAGTTGCTAAAGGTGGAGGAAAATCAGCTTATATTGAAGGATATCGTATAGGAGGAAAAACAGGTACAGCTCAAAAAGTAGAAAATGGTAGATACTTAGTAGGTAATTATATAATGTCATTTATGTCAGTAGTACCATCTAATGATCCAGAAGCAGTTTTTTATCTAGCTATAGATAATCCAAAAAATACAGCACTTCTATCTAGTTATACAACAACTCCAATAGCTAGAAGAATTCTTTTAGATATAATTGAAGCTTTAGGAATAGAAAAACAAGAAAAAGAAGTAGAAAAAGACTATGAGTGGAATGATAGAGTTACTTATAAAGTACCTAATGTAATAGGAATGAATGTAAAAGATGCTAAAAAAGAATTATTTAATTTTACTATAGAGTACTCAGGTAGTGGAGAAAAAGTACTAGAACAATCTCCAGAAGCAGGACAATTACAAGAGGATAAAGGCGTTGTAAAACTAATGTTAGGATAAAAAAATATATTGAATAACCCCCTTTTCTGCGATAAAATAATAGTATAGGATTGGTGTAATATGAAGTATATAAAGAGACTATTAATATTAGTATTATTATTATCGATAAATAATGTATATGCAGAAGAAAATCTAAAGTTATGTACACCTACAAAAGACTATAAAAATTATTCTAATCTAAGTGAAGATGAAAAGAATAAAGTTATAGAACCAATCTATTGTAGTGATGTAATGACTAAAAAAGATAAGTCTTCTTCATATGGTTTTTCATTTAGAATTAAATCTGCAAGTATAAATGATACTAGTTATGATGCTAGAGAAGATAATATAGTTACACCAGTAAAAAATCAAAATCCTTTAGGTACTTGTTGGGCATTCTCTGCCATAGGTGCCGTAGAAACAAATGCTTTAAAAAATAATGTGGGTACTTATGATTTTAGTGAATCACATATGGTATATTCGCTAGTATCAGGAGCCTTCACTGATTATGCAGGACAAAACGGAAGATATTTCACGTTCGATATGGATGGAGGTACTTTAATGTATGCACCATCATATTACTTTAATGGATATGGACAATTATTAGAAGAAGAAATGCCATATTCTACTAATCATGAAACAATACATAGTTCTAACTATGTAAGTGGAAGAAAGATTATTAGTTTAAAAGAATTTGGATATGATAACTTAACTGACAGTAGTGCATCTTGTTCAAATGATTATATAAGTAGTATTAAATCTAAATTAATAAAATATGGTTCAGTACAAGCAACTATTTATATGGATCAATTAAATAACTTTAAGGATGAAGGAGAAAATTACTATCTAGCTAAAAATACAGCTGAAACAGATGAAGATGATCTTCCAAATCATGGTATCTTAATAGTTGGATGGGATGATTCTATATCTAAAAATAGATTTAACGGAGCTACAAGAAATGGTGCCTGGATAGTTAAAAACTCATGGGGATCAACATGGAGTAGTGATGGATATTTCTATGTATCATATGATGATGAATTCATATGTAATGGAGTAGCTACATTTGGTGGAGTAAGTACAACAACATTTGATAATTCATATAAAGCCGCAGACTTAGTAGGAAACTTATATTTCACATTAGAAAATAAAATGTATTTTTCAACAAGATTTACTAAACAAAGTGATAAAAATGAATTATTAAAAAGAGTAAGTTTCTCAACAGGTAAATACTCATCATATAAAGCTTATTTATCAACAGACAATAATTTAAATGATAGTACTAATTGGATAGAATTAGGTAGTGGAACATCAACTCAATTCGGAATAGAAAGTATTGATATTCCAACAGATATTACAATAGAAGATGATTATACAATTATAGTTGAACATACGATAGAAGAAGGAAAACAAACATCAGTACTTACAATGTGTGATATTAGTGATGATGCTACACACTTAGATTATTCAACAGGAGTAAACTATGCATCATTTGATGGTACTACATGGACTGATTTTGGTATAGTTAATAATATGTATCATTGTGAACCAAATATATGGGCATATACAAATGATGTATTACCTGATCCAACACTTAATATAACTAATCCAGTAGTTGTAAGAAATAAAGCAACATTTGATCTATTATATGAGAATCTTATACCAGAAAATATAGTATATAGTGTAGAAGCACGTGATAATGAAGTAGTAACAGATCATTTTACAATAACTCCTAACTATACAACAAATAAATTAGTATTAGAAAGCGATAATACAGTATCAGGACCACTTGCAGTAGTAGCAACATACAATGACTTAAGAGCATCTCAAGTATTCAGATTAACAATATCTATAACAGTAGAAGATGACACTAATATGGATTTTGAAGATTTAAATTTAAATGTCGCAGTACCAAAAGATACTACATTAAATCTTAAAGCTTTAACAGATAATATAAATAATAATAATGTTGAAATAGAAGTATATAATTCTAGTGGAACTAAAGTAGAAGAAGACGATGCAGTATTAGGTACAGGAAGTACAATAGTAGCTGGAACAGAGGAATATACTATAATAGTTGTAGGAGATTCAACAGGTGATGGAGCAATTAACTCAGCAGATTTACTAAAGATGGTAAGACACTTAAAAGGAACTACTACATTAACAGAAGCACAAAGAAAAGCAGCAGATTGTGCAAAAAATGGAACGATAGATTCAGCAGATTTATTAAAAGTAGTAAGGTACTTAAAAGGTACAACTACATTTGGAGTATAAAGGAGTTAATATGAAGAAGTGTGTAAAGAATATAATATTTAGTATATTACTATTTGGAATAGCAATTATATCAAAGGATGTATTCGCAGCTAGTGCAAGTATTTCAGGAACAAACACAGTATATGTAGGAGATCCAGCAGTAGTAACTGTAAATATATATGGAGCTGCTTGGAATGTAACAGTATCAGGTGCAGCTAATGAAGTTATCGCAGGATATAATCAAGATGCCGTAAATCAATCAGTAACTAAAACGTATAGTATTAATACATCAGCAGTTGGTACATATACAGTATCAATATCAGGAGATGTAACAGATGAAACATCTGATGTAGCAACACCAGTAGGTGGTAGTGCAACAATAACAGTAATAGCAAGACCTGTAATAACTCCAGATCCAACACCACCTGCAAATAATAATACTAATAATGGAGGTGCAACCACCAATGGTAATAATAATAGTAGTAATGCAAATACTAATGCTAATAACAATAATACTAATGCGTCTACAGAGACAAAAACTGAAGAAACTAAGACAGCAGAACCAGCAAAAACAGTCAAACCAATAGAAGTAACTAAATTTGAAATAGTTGGTTATGACTTTAACTTTGATGCTGATACTAAGACTTATACATTAACTATTGATAAAAATATCTCTAAATTATATTTAATTGTAGAAGGAAAAGAAATATCAGTAGAAGGAAATGGTATAGTAGATATAGCTGATAAAGATAAAGTAACTTTAAAAATAAAAAATAGTGATCAAGAAGCTGAATATACTATTAATTTAAATAAACAATCTTTAGGAAATTCAGTAACTGTATCTGCAAAATCTAAAGGTAATATCTTTATGGCAACTACAGTAATATTTGGATGGAGTACAGTTATACTTGCATTCTTCCTAGCTAAAGATATGATTAAATTTAGAAAACAAAATAAAGAAAGTCTTTAATTAGACTTTCTTTTAATTTATAATAATCTTGAGGTGTAATATGGAAATAATTGAATATAGAGATGAATTTAAAGAAGACTGTAAAGACCTATTAGTAGAATTAGAAGAATATATTGTCTCAATAGATGAAGATAATCTAGATCAAGTAGGAATAGAATATAGAGACAAAATGTTAGACTATGATTTAGATGAATTAAAAAAATATAATGGAATATGTTATATTGCTGTAGAAGATAATAAAGCTATAGGTTTAATAATGGGACTAATTAGAGAATGGGATGAATCTGACTATCTAGATTATAAATGTCCTAAGACAGGAGCTGTAACTGAATTAATAGTATCTAAAAATGCTAGAAGTGGTGGAGTAGGTAAAGCTCTAATGGAAGAATTAGAAAATTATTTTAAAGGCCTAAATTGTGAATATATCACAATAGAAGTATTCGCTTATAATAGAAATGCAGAAGAATTTTATAACAGAAGAGGGTATCATGCAAGAATGCAAACTCTTATAAAGAAAGTAGAGGATTAATATGAGAAAATTAAAAATACACGGAATTTATAAACATTTTAAAGGAGATTATTATTTAGTAGAAGATATAGCTAAATACTCTGAAACAGAAGAAGAATTAGTAATATATAGAAGACTATATGGAGATGGAGGTCTATGGGCAAGACCACTAGAAATGTTCTTAAGTGAAGTAGATCATGTAAAATATCCAGATGTTAAACAAAAATATAGATTTGAACTACAAAAGATTGAAAGTGTAGTAAAAAAATAAATTTGTAAAATAAACGACTATATGATATAATATAGTCGTTTTTTAGGGGGTATATTATGGATAGTTTTAAAGAAAACAAAGAGTTCTATCAATCATTATTTAAAAAATATGATAAGTTAGTAATAACTGATTTAAATCGTTATGGTGATAAAGACTTTAAAGAAATGGTATTAGATCCAAAAGATAATAATCAACTAGAAGAAGCATATGCATACGTAAAGTATATTGCTAATCTGTTTGATATAAGAAGAACAGCATTATTAACTGGACCATTAGAATTAGATGCAGAGACATCAGCTAACTATAAGTTAATTAAAAGAATAGATGATTATTCAAAATTTGACAATAAAACTACACCAAAAGATTTTATAACTGGAATATATAGCGATATTAATTTCTATGCAGAATTATTTTTTGAAGATGAATTATTAAGTAATAATCCACCATCTATGGAAGAAGCATTCTATGAAGAAATATGGGAAAAAGTAGAAGATGAATCATTAGGAGAAGACACAAAAGAATCTGATAAGAAAAAAGAATTAATTAGTATTGCAGAAAAAGAATACATTGATAAGGGTTCTATTATTAGAAATAACTTAGTACAATTTTCAAAAGCATTTTGTTCATATTGGCAAGAATATAAACAAAATAGAGAAAAACTAAAAAAATAGGAATAATATGAATATAGATTATAAAGAATATGGAAAAATAATTAGTGCTGCACTATTAAAAGATAATTGTATATACATGTCTAAAAAAGGTCATCATGCCATATTTCCAATGGAACCTATTGGAGTATTAAGAAATGCTAAACAAGGTTTTGTAACAGAAAACGGCTACTTTGTAGATAGAAAATTAGGTTTAGATATAGCTATTTATTATGATCAAATAGATTATAAATATAATCCAATAGATGAATTAAATAGTGAAGATATCAAAAAAGAAGATAGTAAAGTACTAAAATATAAAAAAGATTATAAATACAAAGAAAATAATGATTAATATAATCATTATTTTTTTTGATTAAAAAATACTTTTATGATATAATAACCCACATATTGTGGGGGTTATATTATGGTAAAGAAAGGTATATATTTACTTATATCTATTATTACTATTGGATTTAGTTTTATAAATAATTCTGATAATATAAAAATAGATTATAAAAATATAGAAGTAGTTAAATCTAGT
>JAUNMV010000077.1 GCA_030531695.1 Bacilli bacterium
GATAAGTATCTCTACTTATCTGTAATTAACTAAACTTATTCTTTTTAGCATTTTTAAATAATTCCAAACTATATTTAGCAATATCGCTAAAATCAGACATTTTATATTTTCTATAAATATCAGAAAAGTACTTATTAATATCAGCATTATCAATAAGCCTATTAGAAGGCTCATCTATTTTTAAATTAACTCTAGCGTCTATCCAAGGAGATGTAAGATGAGTCATCTCTCTTAACATAGATCCACTATAACAACCAAAATCTTCAATAATTTCATTTAAATATTTTTTTTCATCTTCAGATAAAATGAAATCTCGGTCCTTAATCAATTCTTCAAAATTAATATCATTCCATTTGTAGTAAGAAAAACAATCATAGATATCATTATATACCGGTCCATGAACCCAAGCCATAGGTACATCATCAAATAAGAATTTATTTAAAAATGATTTAGAAAATCCATTAGCAAAATATAAAATCTTTTGTAAAGATAAAGGATCAACTTCATCTAATTTATTTATAACATATAAACAAACATTGTATATTTTTGAATGTTCATACGATAATTCTAATTGTTTAGCTTTTCCAAGAGATTTTTTATATGCTACTTTACTAATTTTATCTTTATTAGCAGTTAAATATAATTCAAATATTACCGGATTATTTAAAACGCTTAATAATAAATCAGATATTTCTCTAGTTGGATTATATCCATTTAAATAACGAATAATATTAACTTCTCCAATATCTAATATATTAGCCAATGGCTTCTTACCAATATTATATTTTTCAAGAATTTTATTTATCTGATCAACAGTTATAATATTATAAGATTCTCTTAGTTTACTATTAACAGTCATAACATCATAATCATATAGATCATCCAAAAATTCACAATTACATTCAGAACAAATATAGTATTTTTTTAAATATGAAATAGTTTTACCTTCTATATCAATAGTAGTATTTTTTTCATGATAAGTACAAAGAACATCTTTTAAACAATTTTCACAAAACTTTTTCATAAAATCACTCCCTAATCAAAATCATTAAACTTATGAAAAGAAATAACGACCACAAGCTTTTTACTATAATAAATATCTGTTTTAATATATAATTCTATTTCTCGTTCTTCACCACGAGCATCAACAAAAGATCTTATAGGATTCCATACATAAAGTATTCTTCCTTTATGTTTATCATCTACTGCTTCTATCTTTTCATAAAATTCATCAGGTTTTAAGCTAAGCAGAATGTCTCTTACCATAGATTTAGTTAAACCATAGAGATACTTAAAAATAAAGTTCTTATCCCTTATAGAAATGTATTCTAAATTAGAGTCACTAATAGAAATGTACTTTTTCATTTTATTTAAATAGTTGTTAATTTCATCAGTAGTACATTCTAACTTCATATAATAACTCCTTTCACTAAATCTATACCTATTATATTCAGTAATATCCAAAAAGTCAATATTTTTAGTATCATTGATACTCTTTTTAACAGAAAAAAATAACATGCATTTGCATGTTATTAAATATCTTTAATAGTTTCTTTTTCTCCATGTAGGTATTTATATCTTTCAGAATTACGCCATACTTTCTCTGAACAAATAAATATATCTCTAACTCTAATACTATAATGCTTATCATTATCATATAAAGGAGTATATACACCTGTAACAGCATTATTAATAGCAGAAAGCATAGTACTATAAGAAGAACTACTTCTAACTTCTTTTTTATCTACATTAGTCTGAAATTCACCATTAATTCTTTTATTTAACTCCATCATTATTTCATAAGCAGATACTTGATTAGCATTACCATATCCATGATCTTTAAATACAAACTCATGTTCTACATAATTATTATTAACTACTAACTTAGTACCATAATAACCTATATCTACAGTACCACCCCAACAATGAACATATGGAGTAGGAATACTTGAATGATAAATATTAGAATCAAAATAACATTTAAAATTACAAT
>JAUNMV010000046.1:0-219 GCA_030531695.1 Bacilli bacterium
TTCCTTATATTATTTGTGGTTTATTTTTATTTAGTTTATTCTTAGATGGTGGTGTGGTTAAAAGAAATCAATTAGCTCCTTTATTTTATGCGGTAGTAGTATTCTTCTTAACATCTCTTTCTCAAGTTATTATTGGAATAGATGCTAATTTCCAAAATTATTTATTAACTTTATTATCTATTGCTTTTTATTTCACTACAGAGAATCAAGATGTTAAGT
>JAUNMV010000046.1:259-10384 GCA_030531695.1 Bacilli bacterium
AGCTAATATGTCTAATGAAATCAGAACTCCTATGAATACTATTATTGGTTTTGCTGAATCATTACTTAGTGAGAAAGATTTAACTGAAGAAATAGTTAAAAGAGATATGGCTTATATTCATGATTCTTCTATTACATTACTAGAATTAATTAATAATATACTTGATATATCTAGAATAGAATCTGGCAGAGAAAAAATTGCTATTAAAGATTATCAATTACAAGATATGGTTTTTGAAGTAAATAGTTTAGTTACTGCCAAAATGAAGAATAAAGAAGTTACATTTAATATTAATATTGATCATAATTTACCTCGTACACTAAAAGGTGATTCTCAAAAGATTGTTAAAGTTATAGTTAATATTTTAACTTGTGCAGTTAATTATACAAGTTATGGTAAGATTGATTTAAATATTAATAAACATCAAAGAGAAGATGGTAAATTTGAATTTGAAATATTAGTTGCTAATACTGGTCATGCATTACAAGAACAAGATTTTGATTTAAGTTTTAATGATTTTATTAAAGTTGGTACTGAAAGAGATAATACTATAGATGGTGTTAAATTAGGTCTTATGTGTGCTAAAGAGTATGCAGATATGATGGGTGGACACATAGAATTTAAGAATGAAGTAGGTAAAGGTACAAGATACTTCTTCTATTTAGAACAAGAGATAGCTGATAATTCACCTTGTGGTGATATATTTGCTCATGCATCAGATAAGATAGAACATAAATTATTTGATTTAACTGGTAAGAGAGTATTAGTAGTAGACGATTCTAAAGTTAATGTTAAATTAGCCCAAAGATTACTTGCTCCTTATAATTTAGTTATTGATACAGCACTTAGTGGTAATGAATGCTTAGAATTGGTTAAAAACAACAAATATGATATGATCTTCCTAGATCACATGATGCCTGAAATGGATGGAGTTACTACATTAAAATTCTTAAAGAGTAATCAAACTGATTTACCTCCTGTTATAGCACTTACTGCTAACTCTTATAATGGAGCTAAAGAAAAGTATGCTGAATTAGGATTTAGTAGTTATCTAGCTAAACCAATTAGTTATAAAGAATTAAATAAAATTATGTATGAATTCTTCTATAATGAAGATAATAAACTAATTGAGTCCAATACAGATAATAATAACTCGACTCAAACTGTTACAGAAGTTGTTAAGGATGAGGAAGGAGTTGAGATTTTATAATGCAAGATATGTTTTTTAGATTAATATTTTCTTTAGGAAGTTTATTCTTTATGATATTATTACAAGTATCTTACTTATCTAAAGGATTTAACTTAAAACTTAGAAATAGATTATATGTATTTTTCATGAGTGTTTGTTTATCTGTAGTATTTACAGAAATACTTACTTATTTTTACTTTTCATTTGGATATAGTCAAATAATTTACTATATATTATCTAGACTCCAATGTTTATCAATATTATTATGGGGATTTAGTTTATTATGTTATTGTAATATATTAATATTTAAACCTGAAGTTGATAATTTTAAAGATTATTTATTAGGTTCTAAAGTATTAAAAGGATATTCTATATTTACTATTATTTTATTTATTATAATATTATTTATACCTTGTCCTTCTATTATAGAAAGAGAAATTACTTTTTTACCTAATTATTCATTACCTTGTATAATTCATTATAATATTGCTGCTTTTATAATATTTGTAATGATGTTATATAAGATTCATGATTTATCATTTAAGGGTAAATTAATTATATGTATTTTAGTATTTGAGGTACCTATATTTGCTTTTTTACAAAATATATTACCTCCAGTAGCATTCTTAAGTTTGTGTAATACTATTCAAGCTTATATTATTTATTTCTATTATGAAAATCCTGATTTATTTATGATAGAAGAGATTACTAAACTTACTGAAGAAACTGAAAAGATTAGTAAGATTAAATCTGAATTCTTATCTAATATGTCACATGAAATTAGAAGTCCTATGAATGCGATTATGGGATTTAGTGAGACTATATTAAATGATAGTGAATTTGATAAGGAAAGAGTAGTTAATGATATTAGTATTATTGAATCTTCTAGTAAGAACTTATTAGAGATTATTAATAATATCTTAGATATTTCTAAGATTGAATCTAATCAAGATACTTTAGAAGAAAAGGATTATTCATTTAATAAAATATTAACTGATTTAAAAGCTATTATTGAAACTAGAATAGCAAATAAACCTATAAAACTTATATTTAATGTAGAAGAGGGTATACCTGATAAATTACATGGTGATTCTACTAAGATATTCCAAGTTTTATTAAATATATTAACTAATGCAGCTAAATATACTGAAGTTGGTAAAATTGTTTTAGATGTTAGTAAAGAGATAGTTGATAATAAAATATTATTAAGTATTAAAGTAGCTGATACTGGTTATGGTATTAAGAAAGAGGACTATAATAAGATGTTTGAAAAGTTCTCAAGATTAGATGAAGCTACTACTAATGAAATAGAGGGTACTGGTTTAGGTTTAGTTATTACTAAGAGATATGTTAATTTAATGCAAGGTAAGATTTGGTTTGAAAGTGAGTATGGTGTTGGTACTACATTCTTTGTAGATTTACCTCAAATCATATGTGCTAATCAAGATGCAGTTTTGGAAGAAGATAAAGAAGATGAATTAGAACAGACTGCTAGACTTGCTGATTTATCTAGATTTAAAGTATTAATAGTAGATGATAATAAACTTAATATTAAAGTTGCTCAAAGAATTATCGAAGGATATGGTATACAAGTAGAAACATCTACTAGTGGTAAAGATTGTATCTTTAAATTTAAAGAAGGTAATCACTATGACATGATATTTATGGATCATATGATGCCTGAAATGGATGGTATAGAAACATTCCATATTCTAAGAAAGTTAGAAGGTTATTATCAACCTCCAATAATTGCATTAACTGCTAATGCTGTTGCAGGAGCAAGAGATATGTATATTAATGAAGGATTTGATGATTATTTATCTAAACCAATTGATCAAAAAGAATTAGAAAGAATTCTTGATAAGTTTTTTATAAATAGACATTAATTTTATTGAAATATATAAATATAAGTGTTAAAATATAGGGGACTAAGAGATATTAGATAAGACAATGATTAAAACTGAGTACTAATATGAGTTATTTTAGAGAGGTTCTGGATGGTGAAAAGAACTATAATAATATTAGGAAGCTACTTTATGAGTCTTACGGGAAGACCGTTATCATTAATTAAGACCAAAATAGGATGGTACCGAACTATTAGTTCTCCTATATTTTGGTCTTTTTGTTTTTTATAGGAGGATATATGAAAATTTTTGTAATAGCAGGTCGTGCTAAATGTGGTAAGACTACTTTTGGAAATTACTTGAGAGAAGAATTAAAAACTTATGGTTATAAGCCATGCGTAATGCAAATAACTAATCCATTATATAATTATGCGGCTAGTTATTTTGATTGGGATCCAAATACTGATGAGAAACCGAGAGAATTCTTACAGAAGATGGGTTTCGAAATTATTAAAGAAAAATTAGGTAAGAAGACATTCTTACTTGATAGACTTAATGAAGATATTGATATATTAAAAGAATTTTTTGATGCATTTATTATTACAGATGCTAGATTTCCTGAAGAGATAGAATATTTTAAAGATAGATATGATGATGTATGTCCTATTAAATTAATTAGAAAAGATTTTGATGATAATCTAACTGAAGAAGAAAAGAATCATATTACTGAGACAGCAATGGACTCTTATGAAGATTTTTCTTATATCTTAGAAAATGAAGATTTAGATTCTTTAAAGAATACAGCTCATTTTATTATTAAAAATGAAAGCGGGGTAGAAGTTGATGAATAAAATTATTGCAGTTGTTGGTATGAGTGGTACTGGTAAAAGTGTAGTTACTGATTATTTAGAAGAAGCTAATTGGAAAAAATTATATTTTGGTGGTATTACTTATAAATTAATGGAAGAAGCAGGAATAGAGAGAACTCCTGATGGAAAAAGTGAAAAAGAATTTCGTGAGAAATTAAGAAGAGATCATGGACCTGAATGTTATGCTAAGTTCTTAGAGCCAGATATAAGAGAAGCTTTAAAAGAAGGCAATGTCGTATTAGATGGTTTATACTCATGGTATGAATATAAATATTTAATAGAAAGATTTCCAGAATTAAAATTAGTTTGTGTTGTTACTGATAAATTAATTAGATATGATAGAGTATCAAAGAGACCTGATAGACCATTTGATAGAGAAGCTATAGAATATCGTGATATATCAGAAATAGAAAATCTTGCTAAAGGTGGTCCTATAGCATATGCTGACTACTATATATTAAATAATGGTAGTGTAGAAGAAGAAGTAAAAAGACTTAAAGAAATACTTGAAGAGGTGTAGTTTATGAAATATATGAGTCATAATGATATAAGAAACATGTGGTTTAAGTTCTTTGAATCTCATGGACATAAAAAGGTAGAGAGTGCTCCATTAGTACCTATAAATGATAATAGTTTATTATGGATTAATGCTGGAGTTGCTCCTTTAAAAAAATATTTTGATGGATCTGTTGTACCAGATAGTAGAAGACTTACTAATATTCAAAAATGTATTAGAACTAATGATATTGAAAATGTAGGAGTTACTAAAAGACATCAAACTTTCTTTGAAATGATGGGTAACTTTTCTATAGGAGATTATTTTAAGAATGAAGCTATTGAATTTGCTTATGAATTATTAACTAGTCCTAAATATTTTGATATTGATAAGAATCTATTATATGTAACTGTATATACAGAAGATGAAGAAGCTAAGAATAAATGGATTTCTTGTGGTATGAGTGAAGATCATATTATTCCATTAGATGAAAACTTCTGGGAGATTGGGGAAGGACCTTGTGGACCTGACTCTGAAATTTTCTTTGATAGAGGAGAAAAATATGATCCTGAAGGTGACGCACTAGAAAAGTTTAAAAGAGATGATGAACAAGAGAGATTCGTTGAAATTTGGAATAATGTATTTAGTCAATTTAATTCTAAAGAAGGTGTTGAACGTTCTAAATATAAAGAACTTCCTAGTAAGAATATAGATACTGGTGCAGGATTAGAGAGATGGTGTTGTATATTCCAAGATGCTGATTCTAACTTTGAAACAGATTTATTCCAACCAATTATTAAACATATAGAAGAATTAGCTGGAGCAGAATATGTAGGACAAAAAGAATATAAAGTAATTGCTGATCATATTAGAGCTATTACATTTGCTTTAGCAGATGGTGCTTGTTTTGAAAATGTTGGTCGTGGATATGTTTTAAGACGTCTTTTAAGACGTAGTGTAAGATTTGGTAAACAATTAGGAATGGAAACTCCATTTATGTATAAGATTGTATCTGATGTCGTTGATGTAATGAAAGAAGCTTATCCATACTTAGTTGAAAAAAGACCATATGTTGAAGCTACAGTTATTGAAGAAGAAAAACTATTCTTAAAGACATTAGAAGCTGGAGAAAAGAGACTAAAAGAATTAGTAGATAAATCTAATGATGGTACTATTAGTGGAGAAGATGCTTTCAAATTATATGATACTTATGGATTCCCATTTGAATTAACTGAAGAATATTTAACTGAAATAGGATTTAAGGTATCTAAAGAAGAATTTGATAAATATATGGAAAGTCAAAAGAAGAACTCTAAAGATAATGCTAAAACTAAAGCTAATATGGCTTCTCAAAATGAAGTATTATTAAACTATAAAGAAGATAGTCAATTTGTATATGGACTATATCGATTAAAGAGTAAAGTAGATGCAATATTTAGTAAAGATGGTATTATTGATAAATCTAATAAAGACTGTTATATAGCTATTAATAGAACTATATTCTATGCTGAAAGCGGTGGACAAGTAAGTGATACTGGTATGCTTGTAGGTAAGAAGTTTAAAGCTAGAGTATTAGATGTATTTAAAGGACCTAATGGTCAACATATTCATAAAGTTAAATTATTAGATGGTACTATTAGTGTTGGCGATGAAGTAGAGGAAGTGCTTGATAAAGATAGAAGAAAACGTACTGAATGTAATCACTCTAGTGTACATATGCTTCAATATTCACTACAACAATTAGTATCTTCTACAATTAAGCAAGCTGGTAGTTATGTTGATCAAGATAAATTAAGATTTGATTTTACTTATGCTGGTAAGATGAATGATGATAAATTACTTGAAGTAGAAAATTATATTAATGATATGATTAAGAAAGAAATAATTGTTTCTACTGAAGTTATGCCTATAGATAAAGCTCGTCAAATGGGTGCTATGGCACTATTTGGTGAAAAATATGGAGATATAGTTAGAGTAGTTAAAATAGGTAAATCTATGGAGTTATGTGGTGGTACACATGTAGCTAATACTAAAGAGATTGGTAAGATTGCCTTATCTTCATGTGAATCTAAAGGAAGTAATGTCTATCGTATAGAAGGTGTTACTGGAGATAGAATAGAATCTACATTACTTGATTTAGTAAAACCTTATAATGATGAAATAATCAAATTATTAATGAAAGCTAAATCTATTTTAGAAGAAGCTAGAAATGAAGGAATTAAATTAGAATTTGATGTAGATATAGAAAATAATAAACCTACTTCTTATAAAGATTTAATGTATGTTAAAAATGAACTTCAATATGTATCTAATGAAGTAAAAGAATTAGAAAAGAAATATATGACTTTAAAGACTCAAAAGACATTAAATAACTTAGATATTTATCGTGAACATATAAAAGATTATAATGGTACTATTGGTCTTGTAATGGCTGTAGAACATAAAGATATTAATCTATTAAAGAGTATTGCTGATACTATGTTAAATGAGATAGGTACAGGATTTGTATTCTTTGCTAATATTAAAGAAGATAATACAGTTAATTATATTGCTAAATCTAGTTGTAGTGTTAATGCTGGATTAATAGTTAAGAGTTGTGCTAATCAATCTGATGGTAATGGTGGAGGAAGTCCTACATTTGCTCAAGGAGGAGGAAAGAACTCTAAAGCTTTAAAAGATATATTAGATTATGTGGAGAAATCATTAAAAGATGCAGAATAATTATTTATTAGAAGGAGAATCATTCTTCGAAATAGAAAAAGAAATAAATAGAATTATTGATACTAGAGGATTTATTGATACTACTATTAGTAACTATGATTTAGTAGATACTACTTTAGATATAGTATTAGAAGATTTAGATACTTATAGTTTTCTTGCCAGTAAGAAAGTAATTATTCTTACTGGTATGGATAACTTAAATAGTGATAATGATAAAAAGGATTTAGAGCATCTATATAAATATTTAGATAATCCTAATCCTGATAATTTATTATTTATTTGGAGTTTAAAATTTAATAATACTTTAAAGATTACTAAAGAATTAAAGAAAAGAATGGATTTTATAGAAGTAAAATTAGATCCTATAAAGTATACTAAAGATAAATTTAAAGGTTATAAGATAAATAATAATCTAATAGAATACTTAGTAGATAAGTGTTTAGGAGATATATCTAAAATAGATAATGAAGTTAATAAATTAAAAACTTATAGATTAGATGAGAAAGAAATATCTAAAGAAGATATAGATGAACTTGTAATGGATAAGTTAGGAGATGCGACTGATTTAACTTTTCAATTTAGTAGAAGTTTAGCTGAAAAAGATAAGAAAGCTGCTTTAAATAAGTATTTTGAATTATTAAATTATAATATAGAACCATTATCTATTATAGGATTACTTGCTTCACAAATTAGGATTATATATCAAGTTAAAATATTAGAAAATAGTAGAATGAGTGCTGATGAGATAGCTAAGACTTTAGGAGAGAAGAACTCTTATAGAGTTAAAAAGACTAAAGAATTAACTAGATATTATACTGAAAGTGAATTATTAAAATTAATGCAGGATTTAGCTGATATTGATTTAAAACTTAAAACTACTGATAGTGATCCTAATAACTTATTAGAATTATTTATACTTAATATTTAACGTAAAGTAATAATAAAAAGAGACTATTATTTAGTCTCTTTTTTATTCTTCTATTTATTATTATTTGATATAATTTAGGTGGTGATTAGATTGAATAGGATTTATGCATGTATTGATTTAAAAAGTTTTTATGCATCTGTTGAATGCCAGGAAAGAGGATTAAATCCTTTAACAACTAATTTAGTTGTTGCTGACCCTGATAGAACAGATAAAACTATTTGTTTAGCAGTTAGTCCTGCATTAAAAAAATATGGTCTTCCTGGTAGAGTTAGATTATATGAAGTAGAGCAAACTATAAATAAAGTAAATAGAGAACGTAAAAGACTTAACAATTATAAAAATTTTACTAATAAATCCTGTGATTCAATTGAATTAGAAAATGATAAATCCTTAGAATTAGATTATATTATTGCTCCACCCAGAATGAAGTTTTATATTAAATATAGTACAAATATATATAATATTTATCTTAAATATCTTTCTAAAGATGATGTATATGTTTATTCAATAGATGAAATCTTTTGTGATTTAACAAACTATTTAAAATTATATAATACTACCCCTTGGAATCTAGTAACTAAAATAATTCATGATATTTATTATACTACTGGTATTACAGCTACTGCGGGTATTGGGACTAACCTTTATCTTGCGAAAGTTGCGATGGATATAGTAGCTAAACATGCTGAACCTGATATGAATGGTGTTAGAATTGCAGAATTAGATGAATTATCTTATAGAAAAAAATTATGGAATCATAAACCTTTATCTGATTTTTGGAGAGTAGGTAAGGGTTATTTAAAAAAACTTGAAGAATATAATATTAGAACTATGGGTGATATTGCGAAGTTATCTTATGAAAATGAAGATTTTTTATATAAATTATTTGGTGTTAATGCTGAAATATTAATAGATCATGCATGGGGATATGAATGTTGTACTATTAGAGATATTAAGAACTATAAACCATCAACTAATAGTTTAAGTTCTGCTCAAGTACTTCATTCAGCTTATGACTTTAATAAAGCTAAATTGGTTGTGAAAGAGATGATGGAATTACTATCATTAGATTTAGTTGAAAAACACTGCGTTTCTGATCAAATTGTTTTAACTATTGGTTATGATATTTCTAATCTAACAAATCCTAAAATTAAAAATTTATATCATGGTGAAATTACATTAGATTCTTATGGTAGAAAAGTACCTAAACCATCTCATGGAACTACTAGACTTGATAGAAAAACATCTTCTACTATTTTGATGGTTAAAGCTGTATCTGAGTTATTTGATAAAATAGCTAATCCTAACTTACTTATTAGAAAGATTAATATATCTATTGGAAATGTTGTGGATGATAGTGAAGTAGAAGAAGTAAAAATAATACAACAATTTGATTTATTTAATAATTCTACTGATATGGATAATAATAATACTATTCTAAAAGAAGAATTAGAAAAAGAAAAATCTATTCAAAAGACAATATTAGATATTAAGAAAAAATATGGGAAGAATTCTCTTTTAAAAGCTATGAATTTAGAAGATGGAGCAACTACTATAGATAGAAATGGGCAGATTGGAGGTCATAAAAGTGATTAAATTAGATGATATTATTAACTTACCTCATCATGAACCTTCTATTAAACATCCTAGAATGAGTATAGAAAATAGAGTAGCAATATTTGCTCCTTTTGCAGCACTTACTGGATTTAATGATGCTATTGATGAAAGTAGTCGTATTACTATTGATAAAAAGATACTTAGTGATGATGAAATGATATCTATTAATGATAAACTTAATTATATAGAAAATAATATTAATTCGAATCCATTAGTTAAAATTACATATTTTATGGAAGATTCTATAAAAGATGGAGGATCTTATTTAGAATATACTGGAAATGTTAAAAAAATAGATATTAATAATTCTAAATTAATATTTACAAATAAGAAAAATATTAATATTAATGATATATATTGTATAGAAATTATAGAAAATTGAATAAATTATTATTCTTTTTTCTTTTTTTCTTTTTTTTATATAAATTTTGTGTTATTATCAAAACTATAAGTAAACTTTT
>JAUNMV010000047.1 GCA_030531695.1 Bacilli bacterium
AAATGTAGAAGTACCTGCTGAAGAAAATAATGAATATAGTGAAGAAGTAGAAGTTCCTACAGAAGAGACTTCTGAAGTTGAAGAAAATACTGAAGAGAATATAATTCCTGATGTAGAAGAAACTTATAGTGAAGAGGATAATACTACTCAAGAATATACTGAAGAAGTAAATATTCCTTCAGAAGAAAATAGTATAGATGAGAATATTATTCCAGAAGTTGAAGAAAATGAAGAAACAGAGGAAGAAATTCCATTAGAAATAAATACTGAATATACTGAAGATGATAATACTAATGAAGAAGTATATGAAGAGACAGCTCTAGAAGAACAAACAAAAGAACCAGAAGAGGAAGAAGAGATTGTTTCAGATAGATTAGAGGAAACACCTGAAGAAACTGAGTATGAAGAAGATGAAGAAGAAGACGATGATGATTCTGAAGAGTCAGGTGGAGAAGATATAGATTATAAAGAAAATTATGAAGATGATAATTTAGATAATCCTGTATATGTTGAAGATTCATATGACTATGGTTATGAGAATGAAGATTCATATAATAACTTAGTAGAAAGTTATAATTATTCAAATAATTCAGTTTTACCTGAGAAAAATATTTTTGATGATGTTACATCTACTATTTCTAACTTAGTAGAATTAAATAAAAACCTACAATCTATGGTAGATAGTTATGAAATTAAGTTAACTAAGTGTGATGCAGCTCGTAAGAAATTAGTAGAATTATCTAAATCTCAAGCTAGAGAAATATCTAGTTTAAATGCTAGAGTAGCTAGACTTGAAGCTGATAAACAATTATTAGAAGCTAAAGTAAATGCTTTAACTCCTTCATCTAATGGGGAATTAGTAAGAGTTATGGCAGATGCTCATAATATCTTAGGCCAATCTAGAACACTAAGAAGAAATAAGAATAATTATTAATAATAAAAGCCAAAGTAATGGCTTTTTTTTTGATTTTATAGTAAAATATAGATGTTTTAGGGGATAATAGCAAAAATATGCTAATAAAATATAATATTAAGAAGGTGATATTATGAATAGAGAAGACTTTCCTATGTTAGATCAAGATATAGTTTATTTTGATAATGGGGCAACTACTTTAAAACCTAAGTGTGTTACTGATAGCGTTGTTAAATATATGACTAGTCATACTTCTAATATACATAGAGGGGATTATGATGCAGCAGTTATTACTAATAAGTTATATGATGAGACTAGAGATGTAGTAGCTAAGTTTGTAAATTGTGAAGCTAGAGAAGTTATATTTACTAGTGGTACTACTATGAGTATTAATCAAGTAGTATTTGGTTTTATGAAAAAGCATTTAAAAGCTGGAGATGAAGTATTACTTACTAAGAGTGAACATGCTTCTAATATTCTTCCATGGATTAGATTAAGTGAAGAAATAGGTATAGTTATTAAATATATGGAATTAGATTCAAACTATGAATTAACTGTAGATAGTGTTAATAAATCTATTACTGATAAAACTAAAGTTATAAGTATTGCTCATGTTACTAATGTAATTGGTGATGTTAGAGATGTGGAATCTATTGGTAAGATATGTCATGATAAGAATATTTATTTTTGTGTAGATGGTGCACAAAGTGTTCCTCATATGAAGGAAGATTTTAATAATAGTAATATAGATTTCTTAAGTTTTTCAGGACATAAGATGTGTGGACCTACTGGAGTAGGAGTATTAGTTGGTAAATATAATTTATTAGAAGAAATGGATCCGTTATGTTATGGTGGTGGAATGAATAATTTCTTTGAAGCAGATAATTCTTATGAATTAAAGAATGCTCCTATTAAGTTTGAGGCGGGTACTCCTCCTATAGCTGAAGTTATAGGATTAAGAGAAGCTATTTTATACTTAGAAAGTATAGGTATGGATAAAATACATGAATATGAAATGGAATTAAAACATTATTTAATAGAAAGATTAGAAAAGATAGATAATATTATTCTTTATAATAAGAATTCTAATAGTGGAATACTTGCATTTAATATAGATGGTGTTTTTGCACAAGACTCTTCTGTTTATTTAAATCATTATAAAATATTTGTTAGAAGTGGTAATCATTGTGCTAAGATGTTAAAAGATGAAATAAATATTAAAAATACTGTTAGATGTAGTATGTATTTCTATAATAGTTATGAAGATGTTGATAAATTAGTAGATGCATTACTTAATAGTAAAGAAATATTTAAAATAGTAATATAGGTGGTTATATGGATAGTAATTTAAGAAGAGAAATAATACTAGATAATTATCAAGAGCCTATGAATAAAGGATTAGTAGATAACGATGGGTCATATTTATCATGTAATACTAATAGTGAGAGTTGTATTGATAATTTAGACTTTATGATGAAGATAAATGATGGTATTATAGAAGACATTAGATTTGATGGAGAAGCTTGTGCTATTTCTACTTCTGCTTCTTCTATTATGATTAGAAGTCTAATAGGAAAGAGTGTGGAAGAAGCTAAGGATATATTAAAAAATTATTATAATATGATAAATGAGGTTGAATATAATAGTGATACTTTAGGTGAATTAAATGTTTATGATGAAATTTGTAAACAACCTAATAGAAAGAATTGTGCACTACTACCTAGCAAGGCAGTAACAACAATGTTGGGGGAATTAGAGAGTTATGGAAAATAAATTTAAAAAAGATGAATTATTTATAGCTGAATTAAAATATTTAGAAGATAAGCATGTAGATTTAGATAGTTTATTATCATATGTAATTTTAAGAAAAAAGAATGGAATATATTATAATGTTTTTGATATGAGTGAAGGACTTCCAGTATTTGAAAGAAGTAGACATTATGCTAATTGTACTAGTGATGGGTTAGAATATGGTACTATGCTTAATTATAAATATGGTCCATTAGATAATGGCCCATGTTGGATAGTTGGACATGAGTTTCCATTAGAAAAAGAAGAATTATCTAGAGAAGATTTAGAGGATTTTATTATTAATGATGAAAGGTTCTTTAAAGATAGAAGAAAAATTGCTTTTAATAGAATAAAGAATCCTATAAAATTATATAAATTATTAAATAGAGATGATGCTGGTTATGAATATATGAATAACTATCTATTAGAGAAAACATTTGGTAAAACTAAAAAAATATAAAAAACTTTACTTTTAGATAATTAGTTCTACATATAGGTATTAATTAAATAAATTCACTTAGGTGAATTTATTTTTTTGTGTATACTTATTTATCTAATTGTTGAAATTGCGCGTTTTACAAGTGCTTTTTGATTGTGTAATATACACTTCCGAAGGGAGGTGAAATATGCTTAATCAAGTTATTTTAGTTGGTAGATTGGTAAGAGATATTGCTGTTAATAAATCTGATAATGGTACTAAAGTGGCCACTATCCCACTTGCTATTCCTAGAAGTTTTAAAAATATGGAAGGTACTTATGATACAGATTTTATTGATTGTGTAGCTTTTGATAATATTGCTGTTAATACTTCAGAATATTGTAATAAAGGGGATATATTAGGCGTAAAGGGTAGATTACAATCTAGAGTTGTTGAAGAAGGTGATACTAAGAAGACTGTTATTGATATTATTGCAGAAAAAGTTACATTCTTATCAAGTAAAAAACAGGGAGAAGCAGAGTAATCTGCTTTTTTATGTTAAAATAAAGTTGGTGATAATATGGAGATAATTAATATAAAAGAAAATTCAAAATATCTAGAAGAGTATTGTAGATTATGTAGTTTAGAGTGGGGAAGTAATAAAACTGCTAAGGAATTAGAAAAATATGTAAATAATAAGATGAAAAAAATCTTTGAAGAAGATAAAGTAATCAGTATTTTAGGATTAGTGGATAATGATTTAATTGGATTTATTTCTCTTTTTAAATATGACGGTGATTTTAGAAGAGATTTAACTCCATGGTATGCTACTATGTATGTAAAAAAAGATTATAGGGGAAAAGGTTACTCAAAGGTATTAAATAATGCACTTTTAGAAGAAGCTAAAAGGATTGGTTATAAGAGAGTATATTTAAAAACTGATTTAAATAATTATTATGAAAAGTTTGGTGCTATCTATGTTGAAACTTTAAATAATAATGAAAAATTATATTATATGAATTGTAGTACTGATTGAATCTAGTTCTTTTATTGTACATATTTATTTGATAGAATATTATTAGTTTAAGGAGTTATGTTATGAAGAAGATTACTAATAGAAAAAACACTAGAGTTATAAATGTAGGTGGAGTACAGATTGGTGGACAAAATAAAGTTGTTATCCAGTCTATGACTAATACTAAGACTAATGATGTAGAAAGTACTGTTAAACAAATTCTTGCTTTAGAGAGTGTTGGTTGTCAAATAGTTAGAGTTGCTTGTCCTACTATTGATGATGCTAAAGCTATTAAAAAAATAAAGAAACAAATACATATACCTATAGTTGCAGATATTCATTTTGATTATAAAATAGCATTAGAAGCAATTAAGAGTGGTGTTGATAAGATTAGAATTAATCCTGGAAATATTGGTTCTAAAGAAAAAGTAAAAGCTGTTGTTGAAGCTTGTAAAGAAAAAAATGTTCCTATTAGAATTGGAGTTAATTCTGGTTCTATTGAAAAAGATTTATTAGAGAAGTATGGTAAACCTTGTGCTGAAGCTATGGTTGAAAGTGCTAGACGTCATGTTGAAATATTAGAAGAATTAGATTTCTATGATATATGTATTTCTTTAAAAGCATCTGACTTAGATTTATGTATTTCTGCATATGAAGAAGCTTCAAGAGCTTTTCCATATCCATTACATATAGGTATTACTGAAGCAGGTACTGCATTTAGTGGTACTGTTAAATCTAGTATTGGATTAGGTGTATTATTAAGAGAAGGTATTGGAGATACATTGAGAGTATCTTTATCAGATGATCCTGTAGAAGAAATAAAAGTATGTAAAGAAATATTAAAATGCTGTAATCTTATTAAGTTACCTAAGTTAGTAGCTTGTCCTACTTGTGGTAGAACTCAAATAGATTTAATACCTATGGCTAAAGAAGTAGAAGATTTCTTACAAACAATAGATAAAGATATTACAGTTGCAGTAATGGGATGTCCTGTTAATGGTCCTGGAGAAGCTAGAGAAGCTGATATTGGAATAGCTGGTGGGGTTGGAGAAGGATTATTATTTAAGAAAGGTCAAATTATTAAGAAAGTTCCACAAGAAAAAATAGTAGAAACTTTAAAAGAGGAGATTATTAATAACTTTTAAATCTTCTTTTTTTGTGGTAAAATTTCTATAAGATAGGGTAAGGTGAAGAGATGGATTTATTTATTAGAAAATATGAAGATAAGGATTATGAAACAGTTAATAAGATATTAAATATTAATTTTTCTCATGGAATGGTAGATAAAGAAATACCTTCTAATGTAGAAAGATATGTATGTGATAGTAGTGATGGAGTAGTTGGATTCTTTGTACTTACAAAAATGCGTAACATAATTAGAGGATTTGATTATTATATAGTTGATTATGTATGTAGTAGTGTTCATGGTAAGGGAATTGGTTCTTTTATGACTAAATATCTTTGCGATAAGTGTGATAATGAAGATGTTAAATACATACAACTTAGTAGCTCTAGAGGAAGAGAGGATGCAAGACGTTTATATCAAAAATTTGGATTTGAAATACGTGATTCAGATATATTTAGGAGGTATAAAAAGTGATAGTAGATATTATTAATAAGAAGAGGTTAGGTAAAGAATTAAGTTATCGTGAAATTGATAAGTTCTTTAATGGATATTTAGATGGTTCTATTAAAGATTATCAAATGAGTAGTTTATTAATGGCTATATGTATTAATGGTATGACTGATGAAGAAGTGTTTGCATTAACTAAGGTATTTATTGATAGTGGAGATGTTTTAGATTTTTCTCATCTAATTACTAATATGGTAGATAAACATTCTACTGGAGGAATTGGTGATAAGACTACTTTAATTATTGGACCTATAGTTGCTGCTTGTGGAGTACCTGTTGTTAAAATGAGTGGAAGAGGTTTAGGTTATACTGGTGGAACTATTGATAAATTAGAAAGTATTCCAGGATATAATACTAAATTAACTGAAGAAAAAATAATTAAACAAATTAAAGATATAGGTATAGTACTTACTGGTCAAACGGGAGATCTTGCTCCTATGGATAAAGTAATATATGCTTTAAGAGATGTTACTGGTACTGTTTCATCTATTCCATTAATTGCATCTTCTATTATGAGTAAGAAGATTGCTGGTGGAGCAGATAAGATAATAATAGATATTAAAGTAGGTAATGGAGCTTTACTTAATACTAAGAAAGATGCTAAAGAGTTAAGCAGACTAATGAAAGCTATTGGTAAAATCTACCAAAAAGAAGTAATTACTGTTATTAGTGATATGAATACTCCATTAGGATATGCTATTGGTAATGCTTTAGAAGTAAAAGAAGCAATGGATGTATTAAGAGGTAGAGAAACTGATTCTAATCTTTATGATTTATGTATAGCTCTTTCTTCTCAAATGATTCAAATGGGTAAAAATGTAGATGAAAAAACTGCAATTAAAGAAGTATTTGAAGCACTTAATAAAGGCAGAGCTTATGAAAAATTCTTAGAACTTGTTAAAGCACAAGGAGGAGATATTTCTAAACTAACTGTTAGTGATAAAAAGAAATATATTAAAGCTCCAAAGAATGGAACAATTAATAAGATTAATGCATTAGCATTAGGAAAGCTTAGTGTTTCTTTAGGTGCTGGTAGAGTTTCTAAGGAAGATAAAATTGATTTTGGAGTAGGAATTAAATTAAATAAATTAGAAGGTGAAGAAGTAAAGAAAGGAGATACTCTAGCTACTATTTATTACAACAAAGATTTTGAAATGCCATCTATTGATGATATTTATACAATAGAATAAAAAATATATTTGAAATTTATTAATTTATGTTATAATAAATTTATGAAGGTAGGCGAGTAGATTTATGGAAAAGATTTATATGGAAGAAAATAGAAATCAAGCTCCTAAAAAAAGGAGAAGTTTATTATCTAGTACATCTATTATGATGTCATTTGTTTTAGCTTTTGTAGCAATAGTTTCAATTGCAGCATTTGGATTTAGTCAAGTATCATATGCGATACCTGAAGAATCTGAATCTCCATTTCCAACTAATATTACTACTATAGCTGAAGACGCTGATCATACTGTAAAAGGTTTAAGTTCAGCAAGTCCATTAATTGCTTTACATAGAGCAAATATTGGTGGAACAACTAAATATGTTTACTGTATTGAATCTGATGTAGACATTGAAAGTGGAGCTTCTTATGAGAAAACTGGAAAAATCACAGATAAAGGATTATTATTCTTACTAAATTATTTAGCAAGTGATAATTATCAAATAGTTGATGGAAGTAATACTGAAGTTAACGAATTAACAAGAGGATGGATTGTACAATCAGCATTATGGGTATATTTACATGAAACTGGATATCCACATAATACTGGTGTAGTTGGAGATACTCCATACTTTAATGATGCTGCTATAGCTGCTGTTAAAGCTGATACAACATTATATGTTCAATCAGATGGTAGTGATCCAATCTTTGCAGCAAGTGGTGGAATTTATGCTACTTGTTCATTAAAGAATTCTGGCCTTAGTGCTCAAGATTCTACAATTATTGGTTTAATTGAAAAAGCTAAGAGAATTAAAGCTGGAACAGAAGCATGGAATAATTTTGATTTAACTATCTCTAAAGCAAGTGATAAAATTACTATGACTGAAGATGGTGATTTCTTAGTATCAGATGTTGTTACTGTAAATGGATCTGAAGGATTCGAAGGATTCAAGGTAAGTGATACTGGACTTCCTACAGGAACTAAATTTATTGGTACTGATGGTAATGAAATTACTAATTTAGATAATTTAGCTAATGGTACTCAATTTACTGTTAAAATACCAAAAGCTAATATTACTGATGCAAATAAAAATGTAACTATTTCAATTACAGCTGCATTTACTGGAAAAGCTGCATACTATTATGGATTTACTAATACATCTAATCCTAATGCACCTGTAGAAAGACAAAAAGTTGCTTTCGTTGGAACTGTTACTCAACATGTTAATAAAGGAGTTGTAATTCCATTTGATGTAGATGTTCCTACTGAAGATACTGGAATAACTGCAGCACAATCAGTTTACTTTATTGGATTAATTATATTATTAGCTGGTGTAGGTATAATATATGCAAATATTAAACCAAGAGAAGTTAAAGAATAAGCGTAGATTAAAAAAGAGCCAGATTTTACTTCTAGGCTCTTTCCTTGTATTTATAGGAATAATATTATTATCTTGGAATTATATTATTACTTTGAAAGATGAAGTATATTCAGATATGAGAGTAGAAATAGTTATGGGCGATGAAGATTCTTTATCTATAATAACTGTACCTGTTTCTAAGAATTTAAACACTGATAGTACTTATGTAGAAGAGTATCCTGAACTTGAAGAGGTAATTGATTATTCTAAATACGTTGGTGTTTTAGAGATACCAAAGATAGGATTAAAAAGAGGATTTTACGGATCAGATAATAGATATAATAATATTCAATATAATGTTGCGGTTATAAGAGGTTCGGAGTTTCCTGATGTAGATAGAGGCAATTTAATATTGATGGCTCATTCAGGAAATGCATATATATCATATTTTAGATATTTATATAAATTAGAATTAGGGGATATGGCTTATGTAACTTTTAAGGGTAAGAAGTATACTTATACCTTAGTTAATACTTATGATGTACCTAAAGTTGGACAAGCTAAGATTATTAGAAATTTTGATAAGACGACATTAACTTTGATTACATGTACTCATAATAGTGATGATTATCAATCAATCTATATATTAGAACAAGTATAAGTAGGTGATACTTTTGAATTTAACATTCTTTGATAAACTTATGGTTATTTTTAAGTATACTTTTTCTTCTTTTCTTGCGATAGAATTATTATTATTTAGTGCTTTACTATTTGTAATATTAATTCTTAATATGAAGAGAAAGGTTAAGGTTATTACTTTTAGTGCTATAGGTATATATATGGGATTACTTATTGGGACTATGATTGCTTATAATGAGTATGTATTTGCTTGTGTTAAAGCATTCTTTAAAGCAATTATAGAATTTGTATGTTTTCCTTCTACTGTAGCATTCTTCTTTACTATGGTTTTTATTACAACTATTATGGTTTATACATTATTTAGTAAGAAGTTAAGTAATTTTAAGAGAGTTATTAATTATTTAGTTTTTTCTCTTATATATTTCTTATTTATGTCTTTTATCGCAATAACTGCTTATAGTGATATTAATTTAGAAAGTACAATTTCTTTATATACAAATGATTATGTTATAGCTATTGTACAAGCTAGTAACTTATTATTAGTTATATGGGTTGTATTTACTTTGTTTTATAGATTATATTTATATTTTAAAAAGAAATATGATTAACTCCTTCGGGAGTTTTTTTATGTATATAATCCTTTTATTTATCATAGTAATTAAAAGGAGGAGTTTATGAAGAATAAGTTTTTTATAATACTTTTATTATTATTAATACCTTTTAGAGTTAATGGAGAAGAGTTAATTAAGAATGCTAGTAGTGGAATATTAATAGAAGCTAATACTGGTAAGATTATTTATGAAAAAGATAAAGATAAACAGGTATCTATTGCTTCTATGACTAAGATGGTTGCTCAGATTATTATTTTAGAAGAGATAGAGAAGAAGAATATTAAATGGAGTGATAAGGTTACTGTTAGTCGTAATGCTGCATCTATGGGTGGTAGTCAGATATATCTTTCTGAAGGAGAAGTTATTAGTGTAGAAGATTTGATGAAAGGTATTAGTGTTGCTTCTGGTAATGATGCGACTGTTGCAATGGCAGAGTATATATCGGGTTCTGAAGAAAAGTTTGTTAAAAGAATGAATAAGAAGGTAAAAGAATTGGGTCTTAAGAATACTAATTTTGTTAATTGTACGGGATTAGATGAAGAAGGACATTATTCTACTGCTTATGATCAAGCAATGATTGCGAAAGAGTTAGTTACTAAACATAAAGATATTTTTAAATTTTCTTCTTTATATGAAGATTATTTAAGAGAGAATACTGATAATAAGTTTTGGTTAGTTAATACTAATAAA
>JAUNMV010000078.1 GCA_030531695.1 Bacilli bacterium
TCTTCTAGTCTATTAAACTTAGTAAATATACATATAAACATTAAGAATAAACAGAAAATAACATTACAAATGGTAATAGAAAAGTCAACATATAGAATATTAGTCTTAACCATATCCTTATCACCTACTATAATAAATTTTATCATTAAAACAAAAGAATGTCATTAGACATTCTAAAGAATTTCAGTATTATTTTCTTCAACTATTTTTTGACTTATGGTAACAGTAAAAGTACTACCTTGATCAAGATTACTATTAACAGATATTTTACCATTCATTAACTCAACTAAACTCTTTGTAATAGAAAGACCTAAACCTGCACCCTCAATGTTTGAATCTTTATCTTCTTCAGCTCTATAAAACTTACTAAAGATTCTCTCAACATCATCTTCTTTTATACCTTTTCCAGTATCACTGACACTTATTCTTAAATTACATCTATCCTTATTATTTAAACAATCAACCGATAATTCAACAGATCCTTCTTCTGTATATTTAATTGCATTACTTACTAAATTATTAATTATAATCTTAATTTTTTCTTTATCACCATACAATTTTCTAGATACCTTAGGAGAAACAATACAAGAAAAATCAATTGGCTTATTATCTATACGTAATTTAGCTGTAGATTCAATATGGCTAATTAATTCCCTAAAGTCATATTCTTTCTCAATTATAGTTACATTATTTGTATCTAATTCATTAACTTCAAGTATTCCATCTACAAGTTCTAATAATTTTTCACTGGAAAGAGCAATACTGCCAATTTCAGAATGTATTTCGTTCAAATCTGTACTATCTTTAATAATAGAAGTTAACCCAATAATAGCATTTAGTGGTGTTCTAAGTTCATGTGACATACTACTTAAAAAATCACTTTTAGCATTGAATGCATGCTCAGCCTGAGTTTTAGCCAAAGTTAATTCATTAACCATTTTCATATCAGGATTTTCAATAGTAAAGAACATTAAATAACTAATTAACGTAAAAGCTAATTGTAAAACAAAGTATTGTGGTAATAATACATAAGTAATAACAGCAACAATACCAAAAAATAACATTACATAAAAAGGTATAACTTTTTTAACATTAATCTTTTTCTTATTAAAAGCTATCACTACTATTGAACTAAAAAAAGGTAATCCCATACAAAAATAATATAAATATATAGAAGGACCAGACATAGCTAATAACTCACCATTATTAACAACAAAATCTGTTAGTGGTAATAAAAGATATAAAACAGACAATATTGTAATAATAGCATAAAAAACAATAAAAGATATATTTTTATTAAATACTTTGTATAATTTTTCATTATGCTCAGTTGAAACAACTAATATATAGAAAAACAAACAAAATAGATAAGCTGAACTAGATGCAGCATATACTCTGATCATTACATATAATGCAGAATAATTATTTTTAATTGCTAAAACATCATAAATTAAAGATACTAATAATTCAATATCATTTAGTATCAATAAATGTCTGTATATTTTGTTTTCTATATTATTCATATTTTTCTTAGTAAAATATATAATAGACAAAAATACACTAAATAAGAAACAACAAATAGCAGTTGCTAAATTAATATAAGCAAAATGTCCCATTTAATCACTCCTATAATATTTCTGTATCTTGATTATTATCTTCAACAATTTTTTGACTTAATGTAACTAAGAAAGTAGTTCCTTCACCTTCATTACTATTAACATTAATCTTACCATCCATTAACTCTACTAAACTCTTAGTAATAGATAATCCTAAACCAGCTCCAGATATATCACTATCTTTATTATCTTCTCCACGATAAAATTTATTAAATATATTATTGATATCTTCTTCACTAATACCTTTACCTGTATCAGATACATTTATTCTTAAATTACATCTATCTTTACTGTTTAAGCAATCTATGGATA
>JAUNMV010000079.1 GCA_030531695.1 Bacilli bacterium
TCAGGTCCATAAGTATAAGCTATTTCTCCTTCTACAAATAGTTTTTCAGGTAATACTGTAACTATTACATATGTTATAAGTAATATTATATTAGTTAATTTAATAAAGAAGTTAGCATGTTTTAGTTTTATTATAAGTAATAGATAAGATAAGAAAAATGCAGTATATGTTACATAGTAATAAAGTACACATTTTAATATTATTGAACTTATTATAGGTACGTAAAAAAAAGCTGCATACTCAACTATTACGTGAACAATTAAACCTATAACATTAGTGATAATCATTCCATTAAAGAATTTATTTTCAATAGTTTTTTCTCTTTCCTTAGAAAAATAAACCATTGATATTCCTACCATGAATACTAAACATATTATTGTACCCATTGTTGTTTTAGTCATTAACATAAGTAATCACCTCTTATAATACTTCTATATTATTTTGTTCAATTATCTTTTGATTTATTGTTACTGTAAATGTAGATCCTACATTTTCTTCACTATCTACTTTAATTGTTCCTTCCATTAAGTCTACTAAGCTTTTTGTTATAGCAAGACCTAATCCTACTCCTTTAATGTCAGAGTCTTTATCTTCTTCTCTTCTATAGAACTTAGTATATAAATTATCTACTTGTTCTTTTGACATTCCTCTGCCTGTATCTTTAACTATTATTTCTAATTTAGATATATCATTTTTATTAATACATGATACATCTAATTCTACTTTACCTTTATCAGTATATTTAATGGCATTACTTAATAGATTAGTTATTATTGTTCTAATTTTTTCTTTATCTCCATATAGAGTTTTTGGTAGTTCATTAGATATATTAGTAGTGAATTCTACTTCTTTATCTACAACTCTTAAATTAATCATTTTATTTAATTCATTAATAATTGAATTTAAATCATAGTTTTCTTCTATTAAGTCTAATGTATTATTTTCTATTTTATTAACATTTAAAATACTTTCAATTAATTCTAATAAGTCTTGTGAAGCTACTACTATTTCTTTAGCATCTTCTTTTATTGTATCTTTTTCTGTTTCTTGTTCTATTAGTTGTGATAATCCTACTATAGCATTTAATGGTGTTCTTAATTCATGTGACATGGAACTTAAGAAATCATCTTTAGCACGTCCTGCTTTTAATGCTTGGCTTTTAGCAGCCATGTAGACATCTGCTTCTACATCTGGATTTTCTATTGTATAGTACATAATATTACATAATACTGATTCCATATATACTGTTATTGCTAATTCAGGTATTAAGTTTTGTATTATTGATGCTACCTCTAAACCTATTAAGAAAAATAAGATATAAAATTTTCTTTTTTTATCAAGTGTTTTAAATTTAACAATTAAAATTACTAATAGGATTACAAATGATATTAATCCATGAATTACTACTACTTTAGTATCAAGTCCATTTGTATAGAATATAGTATTAGCTACATCTCTATATAAGTGACTTGGTAAAAAGATAGAAATAATACAACATATAATACATACTACATTTGATATTTTTATTAACTTTTCTTTCTTTTTTATCTCTATCGCATCAAGAATAAAGTTTAAGAAGTATGTTGTATAGAATAAGTAGTAGAATAAAATAACTTTAAATACTATTTCAGATATTACTGGTGTGTAATAGTATGATGCATATTCTGCAAAGAAGTGAACTATTATTCCAAATATATTTAAATTAATTAAGCCTGAGAAGTATTTGTTATTGATGTTATATTTTCTTTTTTTGTGGAAATAAACAAAAGCTAAACATACCATAAATACAAAACAGACCATTTTTGTAACAGTTAACTTAGTTAATATCATACTTAACCACCTCTTATAACACTTCTATGTTATTTTGTTCTATTATCTTTTGATTTATTGTTACTGTAAATGTAGATCCTACATTTTCTTCACTAT
>JAUNMV010000048.1 GCA_030531695.1 Bacilli bacterium
AATTGCTTCTTTTAACTGCTTTTTTATTAATGTCTCCTAAACAGGGTTCACTTCAAATATAGTGCTTTTCTTATAAACATTTATAATATCCTAATCTTATTCTGTCTTGAATAACTTCTTCAACATCATGTTTATATTTTTTGTAATTTTTATCATTTAGTTTTTCTAGTTTTTTAACTTTATTTCTTAGATTTTTGTTATCTACACTCTCTATGCATTCTCTAAAAATGTTATCTTCATCATATCTAATGTCTCCACCATTCATGACAGCTACTCTAGCTGTTTCTGAGTCTACATTATAATAATAAGATAATAGTAAACCAAATCCTCTTAAAAAGTGGATTTTTCTATCCCAATCATCTTCTCTTTTTCTTAATCCATCTAAATTGCATAATGTTAGCTTTTCATTTTTTTCATCTACTAATACATTTTCTAGTTGAAAATCTGAATATACCATATCATGGTTTGATATTTCTTCTACTAAGTCAAAAGTTTTTAATAATAATTTTTTCTTTTGTTCTAATGGTCTATTCACTAGATTTAATAAAGATTTTTGTTTCATATCTATTCTTGAATAGCCTTTTGCTTTACCGTGATCTGTTATTAAATGAACTGGTTTTACTACAAAAGAATAATCTTTTTCATTTATTTCTTTTAGTAGATCTTTAAAATCAGCATCCAATTCCTTTTCTTTAATGTCATAGATATATTTACCATCTGTATATAAACATTTATTATTGAAATAATTTATATGATATATATCTAATTGTTTTACTTTGTCTATGTTTATACTTTTTAACATGTTATCCCCCCAAATCATTTTTATTGTATCAAAATATTAATAATATTCCAAATTGTTGTTTGATTTAATTGTAAAATTTTGTAAAAAAAGGAATAGTTTAATCTATTCCATATTTTTTAAGAAAGCTATATAGCATTTATATGCTTCGTAGATATCTGATTTAGAAGTAACTTCCCATGGGGCATGCATACTTAGTACTCCTACTCCACAATCTATTACATCTACATTATAGTTAGCTAAAATATATGCGATAGTTCCACCGCCTCCAATATCTACTTTACCTAATTCTGATATTTGGAAATCTACTTTAGCATCATCTAATACTTTTCTTATTTTAGCTATATATTCTGCATTAGCATCATTACTTCCACTCTTACCTCTTGATCCAGTAAATTTACAGAATCCTACTCCTTTACCAAAGAATGTAGCATTTTTTTCTTCCATTACTTCTTTATACAAAGGATCATAAGCTGCATTTACATCACTTGATAACATTCTTGAGTTTTTTAATACTCTTCTTACTGCTAGTGGTGAAGTATTACCCATTAGAGCACATATTTCTGTAATTGCATTATCATAGAAATGAGATGCCATACCAGTTGAACCTACACTACCTATTTCTTCTTTATCTACTAGTATACATGATGCTGTACGTTTAACATTACTTACTTGTAGGAATGCTTCTAATGAAGTATATGCGCATACGGAATCATCTTGTCCATAAGACATTACCATACTTCTATCTAAACCAAAGTCTCTTGCAGCACCTGCAGGTACTACTTCTATTTCTGCACTTAGGAAGTCATCTTCTTCTATATTATATTTTTCTTTTAATAAGTTTAAGATATAGTCTTTTACTTTATCATCGTCTTCTTCATCTTTTAGTGGTCTACTACCAATTAGGATATCTAGATTTTCTCCTTCTACTACTTTATCAGCAGTCTTCTTCATTTGTTCTTGTCCTAAGTGAGGTAATAAATCAGTTATACCTACTACAGGATCAGATGGGTCTTCTCCAATTACTATATCTACTGTAGTTCCATCTTTTTTACATACTACTCCATGTAAAGCTAGTGGTAATGTTACCCATTGATATTTTTTAATTCCACCATAGTAATGTGTATCTAAATAGGCAAAGCCTTTATCTTCATATAATGGATTAGCTTTTAAATCTAATCTAGGAGAATCTATATGAGCTCCTAAGATATTCATACCTTTAGTTATATCTTCTTCTCCTATTAAGAATAAAGCTACTGCTTTACCATTATTATTTACGTATATTTTATCTCCTGTTTTAATTTGAATATTATTATTTATATATTCTTCTAAATCTCTATAGCCTTTAGCTTTAGCTCTTTTAATTATTTCTTTAGTTGCTTCTCTTTCTGTTTTAGCAACTGTAAGATACTTTTTATAATCTTCACATATTCTGTTTAACTCATTTAAGTTTTCTTCTGTATATTTTTTCCATGAATTCTTCTTCATATTCTACCCTCCTATACTTAGTATAACATTAATTATCTAATATAAACAAAAAAACTAGTCATTTGACTAGTTTTATAACCATACTCCAAATATTATTCCGGCCATAGATAATAGTAATCCCATTACCCAGAATAATTTTACTATATCTGTTTCTTCCCATCCTAGTTTTTCAAAATGATGGTGGATTGGTGTCATTAAGAATATTTTTCTTTTAAATACTTGTACCCATACTGTTTGGATAATGACACTTAATGTTTCTATTATAAAGATACCTGCAACTACAAGTAGAGTTAATTCTCTATGTGTTAATATTGCGATAGCTCCCATTGCGGCTCCTAAAGCAAGTGAACCAGTATCTCCCATAAATATCTTAGCTGGATGAGTATTATATATTAAGAATCCTACTATACTACCAACTAATATTAAACTGAATATTCCTATTTCTTCAAAGCCTACTGTAAGTGATATTAAACTATAAGCTATTAAAGCTATGGCAGATAATCCTCCTGCAAGTCCATCTAATCCATCTGTTAGATTTACTGCATTGGATGCACCTACTAATACAAATAAGATTGCTAGCCCATAAAGCCAACCTAATTCTAAATCTATATGTAGAGTACCTACAACCCAACTTGTTTGTCCTCCACTTCTCATATAGATATAGAAAAATCCTATTGCGATTAATACTTGCATTATTAGTTTTTGGTATACTGTTAATCCTTCATTATCTCCTTTTCTAATAGATAAGAAGTCATCTAGGAATCCTATACAACCATAACCAATGAATACTAATAATACGATACCTAAATTAGATGTATATGATACTTTATCTGTTATTAATAAAGCTAAAGTAACTAATACTGTAGGTATTATAAATATAAGTCCTCCCATAGTAGGAGTTCCTTCTTTTCTTCTATGCGATTCTCCAACAAATATGGAGATTTTTTGTCCTACTCTTAACTTTTTTAGTGCAGGAACTAGGAATAAACCTAATACAGCAGATGATAAAAAGCCAAGCATAATGGCAAACACTGCTTTAGTCAGTAACAACATGTTAATTCCTCCCAATCTCGTAAAAATTATATCATAATTATTTTTTTAATCCTGTCTATTAACTATAAATTGTCAAAACTTGACAGTAAACAAATTATAACTTATATACTTTATTTTCTTCAACTGTATTTTGATATTTTTTTTCTTCTTTCTTCTTAATTTGTTCTATTTCATACTCTTTTTCTTTTAGAGCTTTTTCCATTTGAAGCAAATTATCTAATATATTTTTATATTCATTTGTATTAGAATATCTTTCATATTTAGTCATAAATTCTTTAATAGTTTTTTCTAATTTATTACTTGTCCTTTTAATATCACTTAGAACTTTATCTATTTCTTCTAATGATGTTTCTACAACTTTTTGATATTTATCTAGATTTAGTTTCTTATATCTATTTTTTATAGGTTTAATTGCTTTAATCATAGAAAAATAATATAAGTAAGTAGTAATAAAGTTAAATACTTTTCTACCGCTTCTTACTCCAATACCTCTTGTATTATGTCTTATATTTTTAATTGCTAAAGCACTACCTATAGACATTCCACTTAATTGTATTCTTTCTCGTTCAAAAATATTAACTTCTTTTTTTAATTTTTCTTGTACTACTTTATTTATCTTATCTTCTTCGTCTTGAAATTTTATTAAATCATTTTTATGTTTTTCTATATTTAAATCTTTTTCTTTTATTTCTTCTAGCTTTTCTTCATCTATGTTTTTCCAAACTTTTTGTTGCTCTAAATCTTCTTTAACTGTACTTTCTATTTTCTTTATTTCTTCTACTTTACTATCTATTGATTTAAATAGATCTGATTTAGATTCTTCTACTAGTATTGATTCTTCTTTTATATTTTTTATATCTTCATTAACTAATTCTTTTATGTAGTTTTCTTCTACTAAGAATGTAGTATTAATAGTAATATTTTCTTTATAATTATCTAGTTTATCTATTAGTATATTTATTTTATCTAAATTCTTACTTGAAGGATTATCTTCTAGTGATTTTACTTCTTCAATAATAGATTTTTCATAATAGTTATTTTTTAATTTATATCTTAATTCTTTTAATCTTTCTTCATATTCTTCTATTATTTTTATAGATTTAATTTTAGATATTTCATCTTCTAATTTTTCTTCATCTTGTTTAGTAAATACTATTTCTTTTTCTATTTTAATTGTAGTTTTTTTTTCTTCTTTAATAGGTTCATCTACTTCTAAATCTATTAATTCATCTTCTTTACTTTTTTCTTTTTTTACATCTTTATAGTCTTTTCTTCTAGATGGAGCAATAGTTAATCCTGTAACTGTTGCGGTTACTGCTCCTATTATCGCTATAGGAACTAATGTAAATATATTTATTATTTGTCTTTTCTTTACTTTTTTTTCTAAGGCTTCTAGTTCTTCTTTTGATAGTTTCTCTTTATTTCTACGTAGTATTTTAAAGTGTCTTTGTCTATCTTTTCTTCCACCTTTAGCTCCTATATTTTCATTCATTTACTTCACCTACAATAAAAATTATATCACAAAAAAACAAAAGATTATTTATCTTTTGCTTTTTCTATATTTTCTCTAGCTACTGTAAGCATTAGTTTAATTCTATTTGTTTGATTTGTATGAGAAGCTCCAGGGTCATAGTCGATAGCTACTATATTAGCTTCTGGATATAGACTTCTTATACGTTTAATTACTGATTTACCAACTATATGGTTTGGTAAACAAGCAAATGGTTGAACACAAACAATGTTTTTTACGCCATCTTTCATTAGTTCTACCATTTCTGCTGTTAGGAACCAACCTTCTCCAGTTTGGTTACCAGTAGATAAGATTCCATCTACGTTTTTAGCTAAATGATAAATATTTGTAACTTGTCTATATCTTGTACCTTTTAGAGCAAGTCTTGCAGGTCTTTCATAGAAATCTATTAAGTTTAATGCTTGATGATTAATAAATGATACCATCTTAGATGTTTTTAATAATCTTTCTTTAATCATACCATTATATGCACAGTACTTAATGAATCCCATAAGTTCTGGTACTGTTGCTTCAGCACCTTCTGCTTCTAATTTATCTACTAAGTAATCATTACCAAAGTAATTATATTTAATTAGGATTTCTCCTACTATTCCTACTTTCGGAATATCTTTTAATTTTACTTTTACTTTTTTGAAATCTTCTACTATTTTAAAGATATTTTTACGATATTCACTATATTTACCTTTAGTTACTGCGATACGACATTTTTCTTGCCATTTATCATATAGTTCTTTAGTTGAACCTTTTACTACTTCATATGGACGTGTAGCATATAATAACTTCATTAATAAATCTCCATATACTATAGCTTGGAAGGCTTTATTTACAAATGATGGAGTTATTTTAAATGCTTGTTCCTTCTCTAATCCACTTGTATTTAAAGATAATATTGATACTTTTTCAAGTCCTGCATCACGTAAGGCTTTTCTAATTAAACCAATATAGTTAGTAGCACGACATCCTCCACCTGTTTGAGTAATAATTACACTTGTATTATCAATATCATATTTACCACTCTTTAATTCGTGTACTAATTGTCCTGTGACTAGTATGGCTGGATAACAGCTATCATTATTAACATATCTTAGACCAGTTTCTACTGTATCATTAGTTGTATTATTTAAATATACTGCATTATATCCTTCACTATTTAATACTGCTTCAAACATTCCAAAGTGAGCAGATGACATATCTGGGAATAGAATTGTATGTTTTTTATCTGCTTCTTTAAAATAATTCTTTGTATAATTGTATGGTTTATATGAATAGTTTTCCATACGTTTATTCATTGAAGCTATTAAGCTTCTAATACGTATTTTTATTGCACCTAAGTTATTTATTTCATCTATTTTAATTGTAGTATATAGTCTATTATTAAACTTTAATATTTCTTCTGTTTGATCTGTTACTATAGCATCTAGTCCACATCCAAATGAGTTTAAGTTTACTAATTCTATATTTGGATAACGTGATACTACATCTGCTGCATTATATACTCTTGAGTGATATGACCATTGATCTACTACTCTTAGTTTTGTATCTAATTTAGATAAGTGACATATAGAGTCTTCTGTAAGTACTGCTAATCCTAAAGAATTAATCATTGTATCTATACCATGATTTACTTCTTTATCTAAGTGATAAGGTCTACCTGCTAGAACTATAGCTTTTTCATTATGTTCATTAATCCACTCTAGGAATTCTTCACCTTTATCTCTTACTTCTTGTTTGAATTTTCTTTGTTCTTCAAATCCTAATTTTATAGCGCGTTCTAATTCAGACTTAGTAAAGTTATATTCTTTTAATTCATCTAATTCTAAGAAGCGCTTTAACATAGCTTTTTCATCCATTGGTAAGAATGGATTAATATATTTAATATGTCTTTCTTCTAATGCTTCTACATTTAGTTTTATAGCTTCTGAGTATGATTGTACTATTGGACAGTTATAGTTATTATCACTTGTTTTAAACTCTTTGTTTTCATACATTATACAAGGATAGAATATTGTATCTACACCTTTATCTAATAAATTCATTATATGTCCATGAGTTAATTTAGCTGGATAACAAGCTGACTCTGATGGCATAGATTCTATACCTGATTCATATAATTTATGATTAGAATGATCTGATAGTACTACTCTAAATCCTAAATTAGTTAGTATAGTAAACCATAATGGATAGTTTTCATACATATTTAGGGCTCTAGGAATTCCTATAGTTCCTCTTGTAGGATTTTCTAATGGTTCATAATCAAATAATCTATCATATTTCCATTGATACATATTAGGTAGTGATGTATGAGAACCATTGTTTCCACTACCTCTTTCACATCTATTACCTGAGATAAACACTCTCTTATTAAACATATTTATAGTTAGAGCACAATGGTTACCACAACCTTGACATCTTGAATGATTTGTCTTTATCTCTAAACTATTTATTTCTTCTGGAGTTAACATACTTGTTTTTACATCTTGATCTTCATATTCTTTAAAGTTATTTAGAGCAATTAGTGCTACTCCATATGCTCCCATTAATCCAGCAATATCTGGTCTTACTACTTCTTTACCAGTAATTATTTCAAATGCACGAAGGACAGCATCATTTAAGAATGTTCCTCCTTGTACTACTATCTTTTTACCTAAAGTTTCATTATCTCTTATCTTCATTACTTTTTGTAAGGCATTTCTTACTACTGAATAAGATAATCCTGCGAAGATATCTGATAATGGTCTTCCTTCTTTTTGAGTTTGTTTAATCTTAGAATTCATAAATACTGTACATCTAGAACCTAAATCTATTGGTTCTTTTGATGTTACTGCTAATTCTACAAATTGTTGTACTGTCATATTAAGAGATTTAGCTAGTGTTTCAATAAATGAACCACAACCTGATGAACAAGCTTCATTAAGCATGATTGAGTCTACTGCTCCATCTTTAATCTTAATGTATTTCATATCTTGTCCACCAATATCGATAATACTTTCTACTCCCTCTAAGAAATAATTAGCTGCTTCATAATGAGCCATTGTTTCTATTTCAGATATATCTAAGTTGAAAGCTGTCTTTATTAATAATTCTCCATATCCAGTTGAACCTGAACTTCTTATTACAGTTTTTTCTGGTAGTTTAGAATATAAGTCTAAAATCATATTCTTAACTGTATCTACTGGTGTACCTTTATTAGACTTATAGTTTTCATATAATAAATTACCTTCACTATCTATAGCGACTACTTTAGCTGTTGTTGAACCTGCATCTATTCCTACAAATACATCTCCAGAATATGTAGATATATCTTTTGTTTTTACTTTGTATTTTGCTTGACGTTTTTTGAATTTTTCATAATCTTCTTCATCTTTAAATAATGCTTCTAATGAATTAGATTCACTTTCTTTAAACTTATCTATTTTTTCTAATAATTTAGTTAAAGTATTTATATTATATGTTTTCTTTTCTTCTTTATCTAAAACTGCTCCAATACATACAAATAATCTTGCATCTTCTGGAGTAATTACTTCTTCTTCTTTTAATCCTAAAGTATCAATAAATCTTTCTTTTAAAGCAGATAAATAGTTTAATGGTCCTCCTAAGAATATTACATTACCTCTTATAGGTTTACCACAAGCAAGTCCTGATATAGTTTGATTAACTACTGCTTGCATTATTGATAGAGCTATATCTTCTCTACGAGCTCCTTCATTCATTAGAGGTTGAATATCAGTTTTGGCAAATACTCCACAACGTGAAGCTATTGGATATATTTGTTTACCATCTTTTGCTAATTCATTTAATCCTTCTGTTGTTGTATTTAATAAAACTGCCATTTGGTCTAGGAAGGCACCTGTTCCACCAGCACATGAACCATTCATTCTTTGTTCTATAGTTTGATCAAAGTAAATAATCTTAGCATCTTCTCCACCTAACTCAATAGCAACATCTGTTGTAGGAGCATACTCTTCTATAGCATTCTTACATGCAATAACTTCTTGTACAAAGTTAACTTTTAAGTATTTTGCTAAAGCTATAGCTCCACTACCTGTTAGTGTAACTGTATAAGTAGCATTATTATTTTTTCTTAAAAATTCATTTAATAAATCTTTTATTGTTTTCTTTGTATCTGAAAAGTGTCTTCTATAATCACTATATACAATATTTTTTCTTTGATCCATTGCTACTATCTTTACCGTAGTAGAACCTATATCTAAACCTACATTTAGTATTTTCTTCATTCTGCAACCTCCTGATATTAGTCAATCTTAATTGTGCTAATTAAATCTATAATTGTATTGTCATCTATATTTTTAAATGTTATTTTGTATGTTTTATTATCTTTATATAGATAAAATTCTCTTTCATTATCATTTTCATAAAATAGAAGTCCTTTGATATCTCCTTCTATTAAGTCAATACTCTTAATTACTTTAAAATAATTAAGTGCGAACATATTATATGTATATTCTAATCTAGTCTTTTTTATAGGAGTAAAAAAAGATGGATTATTATAACTAGTTTTAATTAATCCTAAGAATTGTAAATCATCACTAGTATCTATTTTATTATTAGAATAAGTTTCATATTCACTAATAATAGAGTCAATTTGACTCATAGTTATTATTTTATCATCAAATGTACAAATATTGGTATTATTTTTATCATTACATTCTATATTTTCAAAGTTTTTACTTATTTTTATATTATTATATTCAATATAATTTTCTACTTCTTTTTCGTGTACTACTTTTAAGTCACTTATTACTAGTCCTTTTTTTATTTTAATAAGCTTATCCAAATCATCTACTATTTTATAATTATTGATTATTACTAATCTAATTGGTATTAAGATAATTATTAATAAAGGAATTATTATTTTTAATCTCTTCATTTTAGTCACCAGGTATATTATACAAAAAAAATAGACTATTATCTAGTCTATTGGCATTATGTTAACATCTAAATTAAGATTAATTAATAAATCTTTTGTAGGTAAATCTTCTACTTCTATATCTTCTTTATAGTAAATAATTATTTTTATTGTCTTTTTACTATTAGATTTTATTATATCATTTACTTTAATAGGAGTATTATCTAGATATAATACTTTATAATCTAATATTTTTTGTTGTTTAGTAGTTAATGTATTATTACTTATCTCATTTATTCTTATATCTTTAGTACTATCATTTACTAAGTCTACTCTAAATTCATAATAATCTCCCGGTATATTTAATTCTACATTATATTCAATACCAGTATT
>JAUNMV010000049.1 GCA_030531695.1 Bacilli bacterium
TTGGTGATAAAAATAAATTAAAAACTATTATTAATAATCTTTTATCTAATGCAGTTAAATATACAGAAAAAGGTCATATTGATTTTACTGTTGATTGTATTAATAATGAAGATAAATGTAATTTAAGAATTACTATTAGTGATACTGGAAGAGGTATTAGAAATGATCAAAAAGAATTCTTATTTACTAAGTTCTATAGATTAGAAGAAGATAAAGATTCTGATATTGAAGGTACCGGATTAGGATTAGCTATTACTAAGAGTTTAGTTGAATTAATGAATGGTGAAATAAATGTTAACAGTACTGAGGGTATGGGTACAACATTTATGGTTACTATTAATCAAGGACTAATTGATAGTAGTAGTAAAGTAGAAGAAACTGAAGTATTATAGGGGTGATGTAGATGTTGGAAGTAGCAGTTAATTTAGCAGTAAACGGATCAAGTTTATTATTCTTAATATTCATGATGGTTATTTATTTTAGTAAAAAGAATATGAATAATATAGATAATACTTTATATAAATTGTTATTAGTATTTAACTTTTTAAATTCATTTATTCATATATTCTTTTTATTAGCTCAATGGTTTGGAATATGTGACATTAATACTATTAAATTATTAATTAGAGGTTATTGGATACCTAATCAATGTTTTGGAGTTGTATTAATATTCTATGTATTCTTAGCTCTTAAAGGAGAAAATAAAGAATTTATTGAAAAGTTAAATAATAATAAGAAAACATTTTTCTTACTATTATTAATGGGATGTTTATTAGTAACTTGTTTAATGTCTTTTAGTCCTTTTGATATTACATTTACTAAAGAAAATACTGTAGAAAATATAAATGGTCTTGCTACTGTATTCTTCTCAATTACTTTTATAGTTTTATTAATATTGATAATAATTACTTTAATTGTTAATAGAAATATAGAAAATAAAAAGAAGATGTTGCCTTTTAAAGTTTTATTAGTATTTATTATAGGTGGATTTACTTTAGGTTTTATGTATCCAATGATTTGTATTACAGAATTTTTACTTACAATAATATCTTATTTGATGTTCCATACAATTGAGAATCCTGATTTAAAATTAGTTAACCAATTAACTTTAGCTAAGAACGAAGCTGAAAAAGCATCTAATGCAAAGAGTGAATTTTTATCTAGTATGAGTCATGAACTTAGAACACCATTAAATGCGATTGTAGGTTTATCTACTATGATTAAAGATAATTCAACTGATCCTGATAGTAGAAATGATGCTGCTGATATTTATAAAGCTAGTAGTAATCTGCTTGAGTTAGTAGATGGAATACTTGATGTTAATAAATTAGAATCTAATCAGATGGAAATTGTTGAAAATAAATATAATTTAAGAGATGTTTTAGATAGTGTTGTTAGAAGTGCAAATATTAGAATTGGTAATAAACAATTAGAACTTAAAACGAGTTTCTCTGAAGATATACCTAATTATCTATATGGAGATTCTGAAAAAATTAAGATTATTTTAAATCAATTACTTTCTAATGCAGTTAAATATACTGAAAGTGGATTTATTAAATTAAGTGTAGATGCTTTTACTAATAAAGATAAATGTAATCTTACTTTTACAGTAAGTGATACTGGTAGAGGTATACCTGAAGATAAGATTGAAAATTTATTTACTAAGTTTTATAGATTGGATGAAGATAAAGATAGTGATATAGAAGGTACTGGATTAGGACTTTCTATTACTAAGTCTTTAGTTGAATTATTGAATGGAAAAGTTAGTGTTAATAGTGTATATGGAGAAGGAAGTACATTTACTGTTACAATAAGTCAAATGGTATTTATTGAAGATAATAATACAGAAATATTATAAGTAGGTGATATTTATGTTTATAGCAAATTTTTGTATAGCAATATGTTCTCTAGCTTTTTATATATTTTTAGTTGTAATATATTTTTCTAAAAAGAATATGGATAATATTGAAAATAAGGTATATAAACAATTATTATTATGGAATTTAGGTGTTTTGTTAGGAGAGTTATTACAACTTGCTTTAGCTAGTGAATTTCATAATCTATTTGTTGCACAAGTATTAAATGCTTCATATTATATTCCATCAACAATTTGGATATTTTTCTTAAGTTATTACATTATATTAATTGCTTATGAACATAATGAGAAAGTTATTAACTTTTGTAAGAATAGGAAAGTAACTATCTCTATTATTATATTTTTGGTTATCTTTTCTATTATACAAATATTTTTACCTACAAATATAATTGAAGAAAATAACGAATTTGTAGCAATTGGATTAGGTCCTAGTTTTATATTTGCTAATTTATTAGATGCATTATTTTTACTTATTGGAATTATAATAATTATTATTAATAGAAAGCATATTAATAAGAAGAAAATATTCCCTTTTAAAATACTAGTTGTTTTGGGTATTATAATTGAAATAGTTAGTTATGCCACTTACTTTAACTACTATATTCATGACATTAACTAGTTATTTAATGTATCATACTATTGAGAATCCTGATGTACAAATAATTAATGAACTTACTTTAGCTAAACAACAAACTGAAAAAGCTCTTAATGCGAAGAGTGATTTCTTAGCTAGTATGTCACATGAATTAAGAACACCATTAAATGCAATAGTAGGATTATCTCAAATGATTGATTTAAACGATAATCTTGATGAAATTCATACTGATAATAAGGATATACTTATTTCTAGTGGAAAACTATTAGACATAGTTGATAGTATATTAGATCTAAATAAAATAGACTCTAAAGATATAGAAATTGTAGAAGTACAATATAATCCTACTGATGTATTTAATAAGATTGTTGATAAATTATCTATTCGTTTAACTGAAAAACCTATTGAATTAAAAACTAATTATGTGGGTTTACCAACTACTTTATATGGGGATATAGATAAGATAAAAACTATTATTAATAATTTACTATCTAATTCTATTAAGTATACGGACAGTGGTTATATTAATTTTAATGTAGAATATACAGATAAAGAAAAATTAATAATTACTGTTAGTGATACTGGTAGAGGTATTAGTGGAGAACAAAAATCTAAATTATTTGATAGATTTAGTAGAAGAGAAGAAGATAAAGATAGTGATATATCTGGTACAGGTATTGGTTTAGCTCTTACTAAATCACTTGTTGATGTTTTAGATGGTAAAATAGAAGTTACTAGTAGTGTTGGAGAAGGTTCTACTTTTGCTGTAGTTGTTAATCAGAAAAAAGTTGATAATAATACTGAAAATAATACGGAAATATTATAATTTATTTATAATATTTTTTCTTTTTATGATAAAATTATTAATAGGATAGAGGTGTATATATGCTTAAGGTCAGTCCATTTATATTTGTTAATTTGACTTCAGCTTCTTGTTGCTTATTTTTCTTATTATTCTTACTTCTAACATACTTTTCTAAAAAGAATATGAATAATATTGATAATTTTATTTATAAATATATGCTTATATTTAATCTATTGGCATGTGTTTCTTATGTTTTCTTTTATTCTTTTGATATAATTGCGGTATTTTCTAATAAGCAAGACTTTTTCTATAAAATAGTTTATGTATTTTCAAAATTCGCACCTCTTATGATGATATATTGGGCTATGTTCTTTTGTCTTTATATTTATATAATTACTCATGAAAAAGTTCATGATTTTATGAATAAATTTTTATCTAATAAAAAGAAAATATTTAATAGTATGTATTGTATTATGGTTGTAGTTTCAATATTTCACTTTTTAGAAAAATCTAAGATTAATTTATCTACTGGGTTAGAATATCATTTATTGGTTGTTATGAATATTTCTTTATACTTTATTCTTATATTTAGTGTGGGTAATATTATTAAACATAGAAAGAATATTGAAGGAAAAAAACTATTACCTATATTTTCTATTATTCCTATTATATTTTTAGCTTCTTTCTTTGGAATTATTGGTGTTCCTATAGTTGTTTTATTAATCATGATAACTGCTATTAATCACTTAATGTACCATACTATTGAAAATCCTGATATGAAACTAATTAATGAATTAGAGCTTGCGAAAAATCAAGCAGAAAAAGCTTCTCAAGCTAAATCAGATTTCTTAAGTAGTATGAGTCATGAACTTAGAACTCCTATTAATGCTATTAGTGGTTTATCTCAAATGATTAGTATTACTGATGATGTAGAAGAAATGCATGAAGATAGTAAAGATATTATTTTAGCAAGTCAAAAGCTTCTTGAATTAGTTGATAGTGTATTAGATGTTAATAAGATTGAAGCTAATAAAATAGAAGTTGTTGAAAAGAATTATAATCCTTTAAGTATATTTAATTCTTTATCTAGTAAGATAAGTATGCGTATTTGTGAAAAGCCAATTGAATTTAAAACAGAGTTTTCTCCTGATATACCTATGAATTTATATGGTGATTCTGAGAAGATTAGAATTATCTTAACTAACTTGTTAACTAATGCGATTAAGTATACAGAGAGTGGTAGTGTTACATTTAAAATTGATTCTATTATTGATAAAGATAAATGTAACCTTACATTTACTGTAAGTGATACTGGTAGAGGAATAAAAGAAGATCAAATAGATATGTTATTTACTAAATTCTATAGATTAGAAGAAGATAAAGATAGTGATATAGAAGGTACTGGTCTAGGACTAGCTATTACTAAATCTTTAGTTGAATTAATGGATGGTAAGATTAGTGTTAATAGTGTATATGGTGAAGGTTCTACATTTATTGTTACGTTAACTCAAAAGCTTGAAGGTATTGATCAAATAGTAGATGAAAATTAAGATGTAGAAGTATTATAGGAGGTATTTTATGAAGTGGAATGTTATTGTTAATTTAACATCTTTTACATGCTGTTTAATTTTTTTAATCTTTTTATTCTCCGTTTATTTTAGTAAAAAAAATATGAATAATTATGAAAATAAAATATATAGACGTATGTTGGTTATTACTTTTCTATATATTTCTGATGTAGTAATTGAAGATATTATTATTATTTTATATAACTATAATATTATTAATTTAACTCAAACTGCATTTTTCGTTATATCAAAACCTGGTATGGTTTGTATCGGATTATGGTTTGTTTATTTGGCATATTATATTTATTATGTTACACATGAAAATAAAGAAGGATTTATAGCTGATTTTAATAATAATAAAAAGTATAAGCATATTATGAATATAATAATAGTTTTATGTACTATTTGGCTTTTTTTTGAAAAAGCTGATTTTAACTTAGCTAATGGTATGGAAAAAACCATATTATTATCTTTTAATGTGATTTCTATTTTCTCTATATTTATTGATTTTTTATTAGTAATTTCTAATTACAGGATTATTAATAAGAAAAAAATTTTACCAATAATTATAATTTTTCCGCTTCTTTCTTTAGGGTGGATGTATAGTATTATTTCTATTATTTTCAGCAGTACACAGTTTGAAAATTATGTTATTTTCTTTGGTATGATTATGACTTTAATCGATTTTCTAATGTTTCATACAATTGAAAATCCAGATTTAAAAGTAATAACTGAACTTACTTTAGCTCGTGATCAAGCAGAGAAGGCTAGTAATGTTAAGAGTGAATTCTTATCTAGTATGAGTCATGAGCTAAGAACACCTTTAAATGCGATTGTTGGACTTGCAGATATATCAATAGATAATTATAATGTAGATGAAATACATAATGATTTAAGAGATATAAAGAATTCATCATTAAAACTATTAGATTTAGTAGATGGTATATTACTAAGTAATAATATTGATAATAATACTATTGAAGTTAATAATTCTAATTATAATATTAAAGAATTAATAGATAGTATTATTCATAGTACTAAGGTTTTAATAGGTGAAAAGAATATTCAATTTAAGACTATGATTGATGAATCTATTCCATCTACTTTATATGGAGATAGAGAAAAAGTTAAAGTTATTCTTAATAATTTATTAAGTAATTCTGTTAAATATACTGATGAAGGTTATATTGAGTTAAGTATTAGTAGTTTGATTAATAAAGATAAATGTAATTTACGTATTACTGTTTCTGATACTGGTAAAGGTATTAAAGCTGAAGATAAAGATAAAGTTTATGATAAGTTTTACCGTAGTGAAGAAAATAAAGATAGTGATATAGAGGGAACTGGATTAGGACTTTCTATTACTAAGAGTTTAGTTGAATTACTTGATGGTAGTATTACAGTTAATAGTAGTGAAGGTAATGGTACTACATTTTTAATTAATATTATACAAAAATTACCTGTTGATTCTTCTGATACAGAAATATTATAGGAGGTATATATGATTAATCCTTTTTACTATGTTAATCTTACTCAATCTTTATTATGTTTATGGTTTGTTCTTATACTTACTCTTATTTATTTAAGTAAGAAGAATATGAATAATGTTGAGAATAGATTATATAAAAAGATTCTTTTTTCTACGGATTTATTATTGTTATTGACTGCAATTATGGCTATTACTATTTCTGATACATCTTATTATAGATTTTTATTAAGAATGTCTTTTGCTATTACAATAGCATGGATCTGGTACTTTATGTTATATATTATGGTTATTACACATGAGCATAGTGAAAAAGTTTCTAATTTTTTTAAGACTAATATAAATCTAGTTAGTAGACTTTCATTATTATTAAATCTTTTGTGTGCTATTTTATTTTCTTTTTTGGGAATAGAAGAATTTAAAATCGAGAATAAGGTAACAATTGTAGTTAGAGGTCCATTATTCTCTGTTTATACTATTTTATTATTAATTATTACTGTTATAGGTGTATCTTTAATTGTAATTAACAGAAAGAAGATATCTAAGAAAAAACTTGTTCCATTTTATTTACTTTTACCAATTGGGTTAATTGCGATAGTTTTTATGTTTGCATTTCCATTATTAGGTACAGTTCAATTACTATTTACTACAGTTGTATTTTTAATGTATAACACTATTGAGAATCCAGATATTAAGATGGTTAATGAACTTACATTAGCTAAAGATCAAGCTGAGAAAGCAAGTAATATAAAGAGTGAATTCTTATCTAGTATGTCTCATGAATTAAGAACACCTTTAAATGCAATTGTTGGTCTTGCAGATATTTCAATTGATTCTAATAATATAGATGAAGTACATAATGATTTACAAGATATTAAATCTTCTTCATTAAAGTTACTAGAATTAGTAGATGGAATTTTATTAAGTAATAATATTGATAATAATTCTGTTGAGGTTGTTAATTCAAATTATAATTTTAAAGAGTTAATAGATGGTATTATTCATAATACAAAAGTCTTAATTGGAGATAAAGATGTACAATTAAAGACTATGATTGATGATACTATTCCTAATACTCTATATGGAGATAGAGAAAAGATAAAAGTTATACTTAATAATCTTCTTTCTAATTCTGTTAAATATACTGATCATGGTTTTATCGAATTAAATATTAGTAGTTTAGTTTATAAAGATAAATGTAATTTAAGAATTACTGTAAGTGATACCGGTAAAGGTATTAAAGAAGAAGATATGGATAAGCTTTATGATAGATTCTATCGTAGTGAAGAAAATAAAGACAGTGATATAGAAGGTACTGGATTAGGCTTATCTATTACAAAAAGTTTAGTAGAATTATTAGAAGGTAAGATAACTGTTAATAGTACTGAAGGAGAAGGTAGTTCTTTTACAATTACTCTTAGTCAAGTTATTGTAGATAATTCTAATGATACAGAAATATTATAGGAGGTAGTTTATGAATACTATTCAAGTAAACTTTGCTTTTGATTTTTGTTGTTTAATATTTTTAACGTTCTTAATATGTATATATATGTCTAAAAAGAATGCTAATAATATGGATAATAGGATTTATAGAATGTTATTAGTTTCTTGCTTTTTAACATTGTTATTTAATACAGTTTATCCTATATTGTTCTTTTTGCATGTTAAGCCTGTTTCATATTTTTGTGCTAGAGTATATGCTATTTCTCTAATATTATATTTTTATTTCTTAGCTGTTTATATTGTTTTAGTAGCTAAACAAAAAGATTTAAATTTTATGAAGAAAATAGGAGATAACAATAGATTATTTTTTACTATCGTTTTATTAATAGGTTCTTTATTTGTTTTGCCTTGTACTTTTTTAACTTTGGTTATTAAAGAAACTGAATATAATTTATTACTTGATGGTCAATTAATTATTTATATTTTATTAACTCAATTATTCTATAGTTTTATAGCAATAGTAGTTATTCTTATTTATAGAAGAAATATGGATAAATCTAAAGTTGTTCCATTCTATGTTTTATTTGCGTTTGCAGCTGTTGCTTTAACTGTTGCATCATTCTTCCCATCTTTAGTTAGTGTTGTCATTATTATTACAGTTATTACATATCTTATGTATCATACTATTGAGAATCCTGATATGCAGATGGTTAATGAACTTACACTTGCTAAGCAACAAGCTGAAAAAGCTTCTCAAGTTAAAAGTGAATTCTTAGCTAGTATGTCACATGAATTAAGAACGCCATTAAATGCGATTGTAGGTCTTGCAGATGTTTCAATTGACTCTAATAATATAGAGGAAGTTCATAATGATATACAAGATATTAAGAATTCTTCACTAAAATTATTAGAACTAGTAGATGGAATTTTATTAAGTAATAATATTGATAATAATACTGTTGAAATTACTAATTCTACTTATAATATTAAAGAATTATTTGATAATGTTATTCATCATACTAAAATGTTGCTTGGAGAAAAGAATGTTCAATTTAAAACAATGATTTCAGATGATCTTCCTACATTTGTATATGGTGATAGAGAAAAAGTAAAAGTAATTCTTAATAATTTATTAAGTAATGCAGTTAAATATACTGATGAAGGTTTTATTGAATTAACTGTTAGTAGCTTAATAAATAAAGATAGATGTAATTTGAGAATTACTGTAAGTGATACTGGTAAGGGTATAAAAGAAGAGGATAATGATAAACTATATGAAAAATTTTATCGTAGTGAAGAAAATATTGATAGTGATATAGAAGGTACAGGACTTGGACTTGCAATTACTAAATCTTTAGTTGAATTAATGGATGGTAAAATTAATGTAAATAGTGTATTTGGAGAAGGTACTACATTTACTATTAATCTTACTCAACAAATGGTAGATAATAATTCTAATGATGCAGAAATATTATAGGAGGTAATATATGAATACTATTCAAATAAATTTTGCTTTTGATTTTTGTTGTTTAATATTTTTATTGTTTTTAATAGGTATCTATTTATCTAAAAAGAATGCTAATAATATAGATAATAAAATATATAAGCAATTATTAATATGGTGTTTTTTATCATTAGTATTTAATACTATATATCCTATTTTTGGATTGCTTGGTTTTCTTGATATAGCTGTTTTATTATCAAGAGTTTATGGTTTTTGTTTGGAATTATACTGCTTCTTCTTAATGTTTTATAGTATTGTAATTGCTAAACAACATGATGAGAAATTTATTAAAAAATTTGAAGATAAATATAATATAGTTTTACCTATACTTTTAGTTATTAGTTCTCTTTTAAATATACCACTTTTATTATTACCTCTTAGTATGGAGATTAAAGAGTTAGAAGTTTCTATGAGTGGAACTATGATTAATTATATTTTTTATCTTCAATGTTTATATATAATAATTCTTGTAGTAACTATAGCATTGTTTAGAAAAAAGATGGATAAATCTAAACTTATTCCCTTTTATGTATTAGGTGTCTTTTCAGCTGTGGCATTTACTGTTATGTCATTCTTTCCATCACTTGTTAGTATAGTTATAATTATTACAGTGATTACATATCTTATGTATCATACTATTGAGAATCCTGATATGCAGATGGTTAATG
>JAUNMV010000080.1 GCA_030531695.1 Bacilli bacterium
AGTTCGTAAGTGTTTATGTAGATGATATATATGTTAACCCAAGTAACTATTCAGCTACTTCAGGAAGTACAGTAATTACATTTACTAAAGCATATTTAAATTCTTTATCTGTAGGAACACATACAGTATTAGTAAACTTTACTGATGGTTATGCAGAAACTACTATAACTATAGAAAATAAAGCAGTATCTACTGGAGATAATATTATGAGTTACATGATAATATTTGCAGTTACATCATTAGCTTTAGGTGGAGTAGTATTAAGGAAGAAATTCACAAGAAAGTAGATTTTATATCTACTTTTTTTGTATAATATTATTGGTGAGAATATGTTTTATAAAGCTAAGAGAAAAGAGATAAAACTATATAACACAATAATTGATTGTATTAGTTTTGGTAAAGGTAAAGAAAATTTAGTAATAATACCCGGAGTAGGAGAAGGCTTTGTTTCCTTTAAAGGCTTAGCTATACCTTTTGCCTTAATGTATAGAAAGTTTGCTAAAAAGTATAAAGTATATGTATTTAGTAGAAGAAGAGTACTTCCTAAGAAATTTACTACATCTGATATGGCAGATGATATTATTAAATGTTTAAATATATTAGGAGTAGATAAAACAAGTATCTTAGGTGTTTCTTTAGGTGGAATGATTGCTCAAGAAATAGCTATTAAAAAACCACTATTACTAGATAAATTAGTATTAGTAGTAACTTCACCTAAATCTAATGAAATACTAGAAGAAAATATTAATTTATGGATTAAACAGGCTAAAAAGAATGATTATAAAGGTATTATGATGGATACTTGTAATAAGACATATACAAAGAATCTATTATTAAATAGACTAATGACTAGATTTATATCTCTATTCAAACCTAAATCATATGATAGATTTATTATAGAAGCGGAAAGCTGTCTATCTCATAATTCAATAGATAATCTTGAAAATATTACTTGTCCTACATTAATAATTGCTGGTGGACAAGATAAAATATTAGGTCTTAATGGTTCTCTAAAAATAAACGAATTAATTAAAGGTAGTGAAATATATATCTATAAGGATTATTCTCACGGAGCTTATGATGAAGCTAAAGACTTTAAAAAAAGAGTTTATCAATTCTTAAGAAAGTAAGGTAAATTATGAAGATGAAGAGTTTATTTGTAATATTATTAATAATTATAGTATTAGTTCTATCAGTATTAATAATTAAAGATATAAGTAGTAAAAACTTTAAAATAGAAAATATAAAATCTATTCATTATGGTGGTATTACCGGTACTAGTATGTATTCTAATTATCAATATGATATTATAAAAAAAGATAATAAATATCTTTGTACAATAAAAAATGATGAAGAAGAAGAGGCACATACTTTTGAAATAGAAGAAAAAGATGTTAAAGAATTAGAAGAAAGATTAAATGATTATAAAATAAGTAAATGGAATGGCTTTTCTAAAAATGATAAGAGAATATTAGATGGCTATTCATTTACTTTAAGTATTAATTTAGAAAATGGTAAAGACGTATATGCACATGGATATATGAGATATCCAAAGAATTATAGTAAAGTAAGTGGATATTTAACATCTTATTTCAACAAGTTATATGAGAGGAGTAAAAAATGAAATCAGATAAAAATATTTTAATAGCCTTCTTACTAAATATTGTATTTTCAGTATTTGAATTAATAGGAGGTATTATAACAGGAAGTGTCGCAATATTATCAGATTCACTTCATGATATAGGAGATGCTTTAAGTATAGGAATATCTTATTTCTTAGAAAAGAAAAGTAAAAAAGAGGCAGACGAAAAATACACATATGGTTATATAAGATACTCAGTATTAGGTAGTATTATAA
>JAUNMV010000081.1 GCA_030531695.1 Bacilli bacterium
TAGCTAAATTCCAGATAAGTAATGGTGAAATATATGATGCATCCGTTTCCGGAATAATAAAAAGTTATAATGGACAAGCTGGTGAAAAGAATGCGACATATAATAAAGACGAAGTTACTGGGATTATAGTAGAGAATGAATCTACTGGTATATATGGTACTTATAATAGTGATATATCTAATCGAGGGTTGGTTGATGTTGGAGATAAATCTTCTATTAGATTGGGTTCTGCTTATATTAGAACTTCTATAGAGGAGGATAAAGTAGATGAGTTTTCTATTAATATATTAAATATTGACTATAGGGATGAGACTAAGAATATATTATTTGAAATAGTAGATGATAGGCTTATTAATACTACTGGTGGTGTAGTACAAGGAATGAGTGGTTCTCCTATTATGCAAGATGGTAAAATAATTGGAGTAGTTAATTATGTTATAGTTAATGAACCTACTAAAGGTTTTGGTATATTTATAGAGAGTATGCTTAAGGAGATTGAATAATACTATATTTATGTTATAATTTTTGTAGGGTGATATGATGAATATAGGAATGATAGCTAAATGGTTCTATGATAATAACTTTTTAGTTAGAGAAGATGTTAATCAAGATAGATTAAAATCTTTAGTATTTACTAGTGCTTGTTCTTTAGGACTAGATGATGAAGTTATTATTGAAGATCGTGTAGTTAAAATAGATATTAATTATGAAGATTATGATTTTAAAGAAGAAACTATTAATTTATTAAATTGTATTAATAGAGCTATTGGATATAATGATAGATATAAAGATAGTTATATGTATGATAGTATTCTAATTGAATTAGGAGATAATATTAAAACTACATATAGTGATTTAAGTACTTATTATTCTAGATTTAGAAATAGTGTATTAGAAGAGTTTGATGGCTATAATTTTAATAAAAATGTTATTAGATTAGGTAAAAATATATATTTTATTAATTTTGATAGAGAACTTACTACAGAAGAAGTTGAATTATTAGAGTCACTTGATAGTGATCAGAAAATATATGAAGTATATCTACAAGATGGTGAAGTGGTTCTTGTATGAGAGATAATGTAGTAGTAGGAGAGGTAATTAAACCTACAATTCCTTCAATAGAATTAGAAGATAAAGCTAAGGATATAATGATGCATCCATTAGTACTTGTATATTATGATGGTATGTTTAATAAATTATTTCATTTAACTAGTAATAAAGATTTTAATTCTATTTTATCTGGAGTTATTTCTTATAAACTTACTCCGGGTGTTAATATTTCATATAATTCACAAATAGTTGAGATGAATACTTATGTTAGATGTGATCAAGTACATGAACTTACAATGAATGATTTATATACTTGTCGTAGATTCTTTGCTTTTTTAACACCTGATACTAAGTCAGTTATAGAAGATATAGTTGCGAATCATTATTTTATATATGATTTCTTAAAGAAAAATGAAGTATTAGAAGAAAGCCACGTTAGTGAAGAATTAGTGGATAGTATATTTAATAATAAATATGAAATATATAATAATAGAAGATATAAAATATTAGTTAATACTTTATTAGATAGACGTAATTATATTAGTTTTATTAAAGATGTTAATCACGAATATCATACTAATCTGGATGTAGAAAGTACTTATTATAATTACCTTCAAGACGTTAAGAATGCATATATGGGAGAAGAAAAAGGTAATAGAAGAGTAGCTTAAAATGACTTGAAAAAATACTTATTATGATATAAAATTATTGTAATAATAGGAGTTGTTTAATATGTATATTGATTTAATAGTTTTAA
>JAUNMV010000050.1 GCA_030531695.1 Bacilli bacterium
AATGAACCAACAATGATTAATAATAATGTTGGTGGTAATGTGAAACCTTTAATTACATTAGTTGATGAATAAGAGACAAATTATTTGTCTCTTTTCTTTTTTTTTGTTTTGTGATATAATATGCAAACAGTGAGGGGATAATATGAAATTAAATATTACAAAACATTGTGTAACAATATTAACTTGTGGTAGTTTAATTACTGGTTTTAAATATACTAGACCTAAAATAACTGAAGGAGAATTTCCTATTAAGGGACATGAAGTATCTGAAAAAGTAGATATTAATTGGGAAGATTATGGTGATGACTTTGATTATGTTGTTATTCGTGTAGGTGATGGATTACATTTAGATGAGAAGTTTGAAGATAATTATAAATTAGCTCGTAAGAATAATGTTCCTGTAGGTGTATTTATTGATAATACTTTAGCAAGTGAAGATTATTGTGATGAGAATAGAATATCTTTATATGCAGAGTATAGATATAGTTCTATTAAGATTAATCAATTAATAGGTAAAAAGATAGATTATCCTGTATATTTAAGAATTGATTATGGAGATAGGCCAATTGAAGATGCTTTACCTAAGAAGCATGCTAATTCATTATTCGATAGATTTGAATTAATTATGACTCATAATGATTTTATACCTGGAGTATATTCTAATGAACATAATATTGAATATTTAAGATCAGTAGTAGATGATTTTGATTCAAGATTTGCTTATTTATTAGAAAATGAGAAAAAAGAAGAATTACCAGTACTTAAAGATTATGCAGAAAGAAATATGTTAACAGTTAATAATCCTGAAGAAATAGCTGCTTCAATGGATAATGTTTCAAATGAGCAAGAAACTGAAGTAGAATTAGAAAAGTATGTATATTCTAAGAAGAATTATCATGATAGAGGTTCTTTAGTTCCTGTTATTATATTAAGTATGTTAGACTTAGTAGCTTTATCTAAGTTAGGATATGATAAATATAAAGAAAAGAAAGAAGCAGAAACTCCAGTAGAAAGTTTTGTTGTTAAATTATAAAAGTCCAGTAGGACTTTTTTCTTTTGTTTGTTTTTCTTTGTATTAGTTGGTATAATAAGAAACAGGTGATATAAAAATGTTTGAAAGTTTAGGAGATAGACTACAAGGTGTACTACATAAGATGAAAGGTTATGGCAAGATAACTGAAGAAAATATCACAGAAATGATGAGAGAAATTAGACTTGCCTTACTAGAAGCAGATGTTAACTATCATGTAGTTAAAGAATTTACAAATACTGTTAAGGAAAAAGCTTTAGGTAGTGAAGTTATGACTTCAATTACTCCGGGTGATTTATTTGTAAAAATAGTAAAAGATGAATTAACTGAATTATTAGGTGGAGAAAATGCTCCTTTAAATACTACAGGTAATCCTGCTACATTAATGTTAGTTGGTTTACAAGGTTCTGGTAAAACTACTACTATTGCGAAGATTGCTAATTTTATTAGAAAAAAGCATAGTAAGAAACCATTACTTGTAGCTTGTGATGTATATAGACCTGCTGCTATAGATCAGTTAAAACAATTAGGTAAACAACTAAATATAGAAGTATATGAAGAGGGTAAAAAAGATCCTGTAGAGATAGCTAATAATGCAATTAATTATGCTAAAGAGAATAAATATGATTATGTATTAATAGATACTGCTGGTAGATTACATATAGATGAAGAATTAATGGAAGAATTAGAAAATATTAAGAATTCTATTAATCCTGATGAAATATTATTAGTAATTGATTCTATGATGGGACAAGATGCTATAAATGTAATTACTGGATTTAATGATAGATTACCTTTAACTGGTGTAGTACTTACTAAGTTAGATGGTGATACTAGAGGTGGAGTAGCTTTATCAGTTAGACATTTAACTCATGTACCTATTAAGTTTATGGGTACAAGTGAGAAACTTGATGGATTAGAGTTATTTGATCCTGAAAGAATGGCTGGTAGAATTTTAGGAATGGGTGATATTGTTTCACTTGTTGAGAAAGCTACTGAGTCTATTGATGAGAAAGCAGCTGAAAAGACAGCTAAAAGAATGCAAGAAGGTAAGTTTGATTTAGAAGATTTCTTAGATACTATGAAACAAATGAAGAAATTGGGCCCTCTTGAAAATCTTCTTAAATTAATTCCTGGAGCTAAGAAGATGGGATTAAATGATATTAAGATTGATCCTAAACAAATGGCTCATATAGAAGCTATTGTATTATCAATGACTCCTAAAGAAAGAAGAAATCCAGATATTATTAAAGCTAGTCGTAAGACAAGAATAGCTGCTGGATCTGGTACTTCTGTACAAGAAGTAAATAGATTACTACAACAATTTGATCAAATGAAAAAGATGATGAAACAATTTAGTAATGGAAACTTTAAGATGCCTTTCTAAGGTATCTTTTTTTAACCAATTATTTAATTATACATAATATAAAGTAGGAGGTATATATTATGTATGATAATGACGTTATAAATAATTTCTATGTAGATGGAAATAATAATACTATTGATAGTGATATGAGTACTGATACTAATATGAATAGTATGAATAATAGTATGATGGCACAACCTAAAATGATGAGTGCTCCAATTACTGAAGGCGTTCAAACAAAATGTATTCATCGTACTATAGTGCATGATGTTCCACATGTATGTCCAATTCATACACGTATTATTAATCACCATGTTTATAGACATACTTATCAACCTAGATATACATGTAGTGAAGAAAATACTATTAGTAATGTTCAATGTGGTTCTTGTTGTAACTATAATTAGAAAGATTTATTCTTTCTTTTTTATTTGTTATACTTTAAGTGGTGATTAATATGAAGAGAAAGATTATTAGTAATACATATCTTAGAGATATAGAAAAGTATCAAATTAAATTATATTTAGATGAAGATGACTATTATGTATGTGTAAAGAAGTTAATTGATGTTAGAGAAAAATTTATTATACATAGTGGTTTATGTGTTATGGATAATGGTTACTATGTATTTGAAGTTGTACCTAAAGATTTAAATTATGCGATGAGATTATTTTTAGATGATAAAAAGAATCCTTTAGAATATTATTTTGATATTACTAAGAATAATGGATTAGATGAGTTAACTAAAATACCTTTTTATGATGATTTATACCTTGATATTACTTATTTGGATGGGGAAATTAATATATTAGATGAGGATGAATTATTAGATGCTTTTAAAAGTGGTGATATTACGAAGGAAGATTTAGATTTAGTATATAGAACAAGAGATGTTTTACTTGATGAGATTACTAATGGTACTAATAAAATTATGAATATTGACTTTACAAAGTATTTAAATGACTTTTAATTTTTATTTGTCAATTAGTTGTCTAATTTTACAATTTTATTGATAACTTAATTTAAGTAGTTTATTCTAATAATAGGGAGTGTGATATTGATGATATATCCTTCTATTGATAAATTACTTAATATAGTAGACTCTAAATATGAATTAGTTCATATAGCTGCTAGAAGAAGTAAACAAATTTCAAAAGATGGACTTTTACAATTAGCCGAAACCGAATATAAAAGCAAAAAGAATATTGGAAGGGCCCTTGAAGAGGTTTCTGAAGGCCTAATCGAGGTAAAGAAAAAGGAAGATTAAGCTTCTTTTTTTTATGTTATAATTTAATTAGAGGAGGGGGTATTATGAAGATAATTAAATATAGAAAGATGAGTGGTGGTAAGTATAAAGTTACTACTGATACATTTGATTTAGTATTATATGAAGAAGTTATTCTTAAATATAATTTATTAATTACTAAAGAAATAGATCCTTTAGATGTAGAGAAAATTAGTAATGATAATATGTATTATGAAGTATATTATTCTGCTTTAAATAGTATTAAATCTAGATTTAGAAGTGTATATGATATGAGAGTATTACTTACTAAGAAAGAGTATCCTACTGATATGATTGATTATGTAATAGATAAATTATTAGAACAGGGATATTTAAATGATTTGAGTTTTACTAAAGCTTTTATTAATAATCAGATGATTACTACTAATAAAGGACCTAATAAGATAAAGCAGGAATTATTAGAACATAAAGTAGATTGTGATATTGATAAAGAATTAGAAGTGTTTGATTTAGATCTACAATTAGAGAAGATGGATAAATTAGCTAATCGTTTTTATAAGAGTAATCGTAATAGAGGAGGAAATGTATTAAGACAAAAGATTACTAATGACTTATATAATTACGGATATAATGGTAGTTTAATTGATAAAGTACTTAGTAATTATGATTTCTCCAATGATAAGGAATTAGCTAAGAAAGAATATGATAAATTATATAGAAAATTATCTCGTAAATATAATGGTAGTGAACTAGAAAGAAAGATAAGAGAAAAGATGTATATGAAAGGACTAAAGTATGAAGAAGATTATTAATAATAGGAAATTTCTATTAATAAGTTTATTTGTATGTTTTAGTCTTTTTCTTTGTACTTTTATATTTAAAGAAAGTGATTATTTTTGGCATATTAAAGCTGGAGAATATATGACTAATAAAGGAATACTTACTAAGGATATATTTAGTTATAGTGCTTTTGGTAAGTATTGGATGAGTCATGAATGGTTATTTGAAGTAATTATTTATAATTTAAAAAGATTATTTGGTAATTATAATATGATTATTTATATTCTTATTTCTATAGGTATTATTTATTACTATTTGTATAAATATAATAAAGATAAGATGTATAAGAATTTATTATTTACTTTAATATGGATTATATTATCTAGTATATTTATATTTTATATACAATGTAGACCTCATTTTTGTAGTTATATTATGTTATCTATTAGTATGTATTTAATTTATTCTTTAATTAAAGATGAGAAATCTAATAAGATATATTTTATGCCTATACTTACAATATTATGGTCTAATTTACATGGTGGATCTAGTAATTTAGGATACTTGTTATGTTTCTTTGTATTGGTAGTTGGATTATTTAATTTTAAATATAATAAGATAGAAGCTAAAAGACTAAGTATTATACAAATAAAAAAATTATTATTAGTAGGAATTATTAGTATATTTTGTACATCTATAAATCCTCATGGATTTAAAATGACTATTTATCCATATACTAATATGTTAGATAATACTATGATTAGTTCTATATCTGAATGGGCTCCTACTAATATAAATAAGATTACTCATACCATTTTTTATATTAGGAATAATTATATTATTTATATTAATATTTTGTAAAAAGAAAATTAATTTTATAGATTTTGCATTCTTTGGATTAGGATTATTCTTAGGATTAAAGGCTATTAGATTTTGGCCTTATTTATATATATTATCTAGTTATTATATATTTAATTATATTGAAGAGTTTAATTTTAATAATATTAAATATATTATTGTATTTATTGATGTATTAATAATATGTTTATTTATAAGAAGTTTTAATAAGATGAATATAGAGATTAATAAAGAATATTTATATTTAGATAAGGAATTTATTAATATTATAAAAAAGGAGAAACCTAAGAGATTATTTAATATGTATGATACTGGAGGAGAACTTATATATAATTCTATACCTGTATTTATTGATGGTAGAGCAGATTTATATTCTTCTGTAGGATTACTTAATAGATATTTAAATGTAGTTGATTTAGATGTTGACTATGAAATAACTATCGATGAATATAAATTTGATTATTATTTAGTTGAGTCTGGATCTAAATTAGAAAAGTATATTAATAAATTAGAAATAGAGAAGATATATTCTAATGATAAATATGTTTTATACAAAATAAAATAAGCTTCATTTGAAGCTTATTTTTTATTGATTACTAGTTTGATTTTCTTTTGATTGTTTAATTAATTTATCCATAGTATCATTATATTCTTTTTTAAGAGTACTATCATTCCATGTGATACCATTTTCTTCTCTTATTTTGATTAATACTTCATAGTATAGAGATGCATCATCATTCATTTTTTGTTCTCTTAATTTTTCTTTGATTTCTGCTTTTACTTTACTTAGTTTCTTTTTATCTTCTTGTTTAGTTTTTAAGATAATATGATATCCATATGATGTTTTAACTGGTTCTTTTGTGTATTCATTTACATCAAGTTTAGCACATGCTTCTGAGAATTCAGCAACCATATCATCATATTTGAATGTACCTAAGTCTCCACCTTTAGATGCAGAAGCTTTATCATCAGAATTTTTCTTAGCTAATTTATCGAAATTTTCACCATCGTTTAATTTCTTAATAATATTTTTAGCTTTTTCTAAAGCTTGTTCTTCTGCTTCTTTCTTTTCATCATCATCAGCATCTTCACTAGTATTTACTGCGATAAGAATATGTTTAGCAGCCATATCACCATGAATATTTTCATCATAGTATTTTTGAATTTCATCTTTAGTTAGATTCTTTTCAATATAATCTTCTACAGCTTTTTGTCTTTTATATTCAAGTCTTAATATGTCATCTAATTCTTCTTCATTATTAGCACCAAAATATTGTCTAATTACTTGATTAAAAGTGTCTTCCTCTTTGTAGTATTCTTTGATTGAATCAATTTGTTTTTTTACTTCTTCATCTTCTTCTTTTGTCTTCTTGTATTTCTCGTCTAATATTTTATGATCTATCATATCTATTAATCTAGAAATATTGTCCTTTTTAATCTCTTTGTAGAAATCATTTACTGTTACTTCACCATCTTCAATTCCTACAACGGCTTTAGAACTTAATTTAACTTCTTTTCCGCAACCAGTAGTGAATAGAGAAGCAACTAGTAAAAAAGTTCCCATTCCTATTACTATCTTTTTATTTTTCATGTCTAACCTCCTGTAAAATATAATAGCAAAAAAACTATTTTAGTGCAATAATTTGTAGATATAATCACAAATTCTAATAATTACCATACAATAAAGTGAAAGCTAAAATAAAAGGAGGTATACTCATGTGTAATAGAACAAGTTCTAATTATGCGATAGTTTTAGTATTATTTATTCTCTTAATAGTAATCTTAGGTGCGTTTTATTAAGGAGGTGAAAGTATGAATTGTGATAATAATAACAATAATATTATTAATAGAGGTAATGGATTTATTATAATTGTAGTACTTTATATCTTACTTGCTATTATATTAGGTGGATCATATACAAATAATTCATTCTAAAAAAAAATACAAAGATTTTTCTTTGTATTTTATTTTGTAATTTTATCAAATATAACTTCTACTGGTTCTAGACTCTCTTTATCATAAGTGAAGTCGGCATTATCATCTGTATATCTAGGGATTAGATGTAAGTGATAATGTTTTATTTCTTGACCATATTCATTATTTTGAGCAAGTGTTAATCCTTCACAATGAATCTTTTCTTTTAATAATGGATAGATAGTATTTCTTACTACATCTAAGGCATGTGTAATTACTTCATTAGGTGTATCCATTAAATTTTCATAGTGAGTCTTTGGTAGTACTAATAAATGTCCATTAGTATTTGGATTAATATTCATAATTACTTTTATTATTTCATCCTCATATACTGTTCTAGATGGAATGTCTCCATTTATTATTTTACAAAAAATACAATTTTCCATATAAACCTCCTAATTTAAGTATTCATAATCAATATCATAATTACTTAATAAATTGCTTTTCTTTTTGTTTATTATATCATTAATTATATTTATAAAATCATCATTTTCAATTGTATCACTAGTAAGATTATTTATTTTTACTGCGATATCTTCATTATCAGGATTAGTTACTATTAATGTATAAGTTTTTGGATTAATACTTTTACTAGTAAGATTATCATTAAAAGCTTTTATAGTTTTAGTAATATGATTAGTATCAAATTTAGATACTGTGATATTTGCTTCTAAGTTATATATCTTCAAACTTTCTGGTTTATTAGAAGTAATTATCTTTTCTTTTAAACTATCCGTATATTTATCTAATGTTCTAGACATAGTAATAGTATAATTAGATTTAGTTTTCTTTTTGATGTGTTCTATTATTTTATCTTTTTGATAATTTAGAATAGATTGTCCTTCTACATAGTCTTTTTTATAAGTATCAGTTATTTTTTTATTTTCATAATATATATAGAAGTAATAGTTTTCATTTTCTTTAGATACTAATTTTGTTTGATATTTCATTTCTTTATATTCTACTTCTTGCATTTCTACATTATTTAGTATGTCTTTGTAGTTATCATTTATGTATACATTTAGTTTTTCTGTAACTTTAGGTATTTTTAGAGGAGATAGTTTCTCATTTACTATGATTACTCCAAATACTACTAGTACTACTAGAAATAGTAGGGACATTTGTAGTGTAAGTTTATTTCTTTCTTTCATATAATCACCAATTTTATTTTACATTATAAATTTATTTAAAAAAAGTTGTTTTGCATTATTTTTTATGATAATATAAAAGAAGATAAGAAGAATAAAATAGGTGGTGTGTTTATTATGGCTATGCAAATACAAAGGGGCTTAGTTAAATATAAGGATAGAAGTGACATTATTTGTACTTATGGGGTTAGTCCTACTGGTATACAATATTATTTTTTAGACGAGGCAAAACTTTCAAATGGTAATATTATAGTTACTACAACATTATTAGAGGCAGTAGATCCTGTTGCGATTGCATCTCATGTAGGTGTAATAGACTCTGATGGTAATGTTGTTATTCAGTGTGTAAATAAATCTGTTAAGCCTATTTCTAGTGATATTTTATTAGTTGAGAAGGCACAACCTACTAGTCAAAATGTCCTTGATACTATAGCACTTAGAGATGATCCTAATGCAGCTACTAGACTTGTAACTACACCAGCTACTATTAAAGATAATATTAATAAATTAATGGAGTCTAATGGTAGATTTGTATTTAATGATCAATTCTCAGAGGCTACTATTTATGATATTGATGGTAATAATCTAGTAAATGATGAATTATATAGTTTTATTGGAGTAGATGATAAAAAGATTTACTTTAGTAAGAATACAATAGATTCTCAAGTTATAGAATATTCTTTAACTAATGGATTAGGAGAAGAAGAGAATAAGGTTCCTACTTTAAATGTAGAAACTACTGATATTACAAAAGATGTAATTGAAAAGGCTTTAAATGATGAAGAATCTTCTTCAGAAGAAAGTGCTCCAGTAGAGGAAACTCCAGCAGCAGAAGCTCCACATGAAGAGACAGAGGAG
>JAUNMV010000051.1 GCA_030531695.1 Bacilli bacterium
AGTACTGATATTTATCTTTTATTATTTATATGAATCTAGTATTATTATTCATTACTTATTATCTATTTCAATGGTAATTATAGAACTAATAATATTATTATACTTATAAAAAAAGGTACACATTTGTGTACCTTATTTTTTATATATAAATTTTCTTGTACCATAATAACTTAAATTAACTATAGTATTTGTTAGATTTTCAATATCTTCATTAAAATCATTTTGTATCCAGTAATTTACTATTCCTAATGTTCCATTAAATATGTATACTGTAGCATATTCTATATCTTCTTCATTCAAGTCTTTTACTTCACTTTGCCATTTATCTTTAAATCTTGTGTATGCATCTTCTAGTATAGCATCTAAGAATGAAATACTATTTTTACTATAGAATAATATTTTTACTAATTTTTTATTATTTAAACAAGTCTTTAATAAAGCAAGTATATAATCATATAATTCGTTATCTTTTGTATTATAGTCTTTATATGAGTTTTTTAATTCTTCTACAAATTCATCTTCTATTTTACTTAATAAATCAAATATATCTAAATAATATCTATAGAATGTAGCTCTATTAATATCTGCTTTTTTGCATAGTTCACTAACACTTACTTTAGTTATATCTTTTTCTGATAAAAGCTCTATGCATGTTTCTTTAATTACTTTTTTAGTATATTGAATTCGTCTATCCATAAACCCTCCAAAGATATTTTATAATAAAATATGATTATATTCAACAAGTGTTTAATATCTAATTAATTGTAAAGTTTTTAAAAAAAGTGAATTATATCAATAAAAATATGTTATTATTATTCTAGGTGAATTATATGAAGTTGAGTAAAAGAAATGTAGCAATTGCATTAAATATATTATTAGTAATATGTGAAATATGGGCTTTTGTGGTTACTTTTCAAGAAATGGGAAAATTAACACCAATGTATTACACTGAAGAATCTAACTTTTTGGCAATGATTTCTTCTATATTATTTGTATTTTTTGCATTAACAAAGAAAGAGATACCTAAATGGGTTTCTTATTTGAAATATATGGCTACAATAGGATTAACATTAACTATATTAGTTGTAATATTTATATTATGCCCACAAAATGGTAATAATTATGTTTATATGTTATTCTATAAATCATTATTTATTCATCATTTCGCTGGACCAATACTTTACTTTATTTTATTTGTTTTCTTAGAGGGAAATAAAATTAGTACAGTTAAAGAAAATTTTATTGGAATGATATTCACCTTAATATATGGTGCAATTATTATGCCTCTTAATATCATGAAAGTTATAGAAGGGCCTTATCCTTTCTTAATGGTTTATAAACAACCTGTATGGGCGAGTATACTATGGGTTGCATTCTTACTATCTTTTGCTTATATGATTGGTTTTGTTATTAGAAAACTAAGTTGTAAGTTTTATAAATAGATATGTATTACATATCTTTTTTTGTTATAATTTTTTTATGAGGTGAGTTTATGAAATTATATATTGCTTCTATGTTTTTAGGCGATAATACTAATACGTTAAAGGATTGGATAAAGACGCATGGTAATAGAATTTTATTAGTATGTAATGCTAGAGATCATAAAACAGATAGAAATAGTGAAGAACTCTTTAATGAAAAAAATAAAAATATACTTGAAGAGGTTGGGTTTAAAGTAGACTATTTAGATTTAACTAAGTACTTTAATGATAAAGATTCTTTATATAAATTACTTGATGATTATAAAGCTGTTTTTGTAACAGGTGGTAATGTTTTTGTACTTAGAAAGGCTTATGAATTAAGTGGATTTGATGAGTATTTAATTAATAATAAAAATAAAGATTTCTTATATGGTGGTTATAGTGCAGGAGTATGTATTTTATCTAATACATTAAAAGGATATGATTTGGTTGATCCAATGATCAATCCTTATGATAATAGTCCTATAAATACTAGTGGTGTAGGTTTATTAGATTTTATGGTATGTCCTCATTTTAAATCACTTCATAAAGAGACTGATTTAGTTGATAATATGGTTGATTATTTTGATAAAAAAAATATAAAATACATTACTTTAAGAGATGGTGAGTCTCTAGATAAAGAGTTATAAAATAAAGAAAAGAGCTATATAGCTCTTTTTAGTTTTTGCAGTGTCAATCATATTATATCATAGCAAGAAATAATATTCTATTATTTAGGTTTACTTTCCTGTATATTCTTAGTGGAGGGATAAAATGAAAAATGTAAATGTTGTTTTAGGATTATTTTATGGAGATGAAGGAAAGGGAAAAATCATAGATTACCTGTCTAAGAAACATAAGTATGCAGTTAGGTTTTCTGGTGGTAATAATGCAGGCCATTCTATTGAAGTTGATGGTAAGAAATTTGCTTTTCACTTAATTCCAAGTGGAATACTTAATAAGAATGTTAAAGCGGTATTAGGTAATGGTGTTGTGATTGATCCAAAGGTTTTAATTGAAGAGATTGATAATTTAAAAGCTAATGGTTATTCTGTAGATAACTTATATATTAGTGATAAAGCTCATATTATATTTCCATATCATATTGAATTAGATGGTATGCTTGAAGATATTAGAAAAACACGTAAAATTGGTACTACAAAAAGAGGAATAGGTCCTGCATATTGTGATAAATATGAAAGATGTGGTATCAGAATGGAAGACTTTATTTCTAATAAATTTAAAGAATTATTAAAAGAAAATGTTAAGAATAAAAATGTAATATTAAAGGCATATGGTTATGAAGAATTAGATTTTAATAAAATATATAAAGAATATAGTAAATATGCTGAAATATTAAAACCATATGTATGTGATACTATTACAATGTTACATCAAGCAATTGATTCAAATGAAAAAATATTATGTGAAGGAGCACAAGCTACTTTACTTGATATAGATTTTGGTAGTTATCCTTATGTTACTTCATCATCTCCATCTATTGGTGGTTTATCTACTGGTACTGGGATAGGAGCTAGGTATATTAAAGATGTTATAGGAGTTATTAAAGCATATTCTTCTCGTGTAGGTGAAGGGCCTTATGTTACTGAGTTAACTGATTCTACAGGAGATATGATTAGAGAATTAGGACATGAATATGGTACTACTACAAAGAGACCTAGAAGATGTGGATGGTTAGATATAGTTGCTTTAAATTATGCAGTTAAGATTAATGGAGTTACTGCTATTGCGATGAATCATTTAGACACTATTGGTAAATTAGATAAAATTAAACTATGTGTAGCATATAAATATAATGGTAAGGAAACTAAGTTCTTTAATACTAATATGGATTTTTTAAAAAATAGTACTCCTGTATATGAAGAATTTGAAGGTAACTTTGGAGATATTAGTAAATGTAAGAGTTTTGATGAATTACCTAAGAATGCTAAAAAATATGTTAAAAGAATAGAAGAATTAACTAATTGTAAAGTTAAATATTTAGGTACTGGACCTTCAAGAGAGGATATTATTGTTAATGGATAATTTATTATGTATTTCTCCTATAGATGGTAGATATCATGAAAAGACTAAAGAATTAAATGAATATTTTAGTGAGTATGCTTTAATTAAATATAGAGTTATTGTAGAAATTAAATGGTTAATATTTTTATCTAATGAAAAGATTATTAAACATAAATTAACGAAAAAAGATATTGATAATTTAAACAATATAATTAGTAGTTTTAATATTGATGAAGCTAAAAAAGTAAAAACACATGAGAATATTACTAATCATGATGTGAAGGCAGTAGAGTACTATCTACAAGATAAATTAAAAGAATTAGATTTAGTTAAATTTATTCCATTTATTCATTTTACTTTAACTAGTGAAGATATTAATAATACTAGTTATAATTTAATGATAAAAGATAGTTTAGATAATATTTATTATAAAAATATAAATAATCTAATTAATATATTAGATGATTATAGTACTAAATATAAAAATATTGGAATGCTAAGTCATACTCATGGACAAGCAGCTACTCCTACTACAGTAGGCAAAGAATTCAAAGTGTTTTCATATAGACTAAAGTCTATTTTAGAAGAATTAAGTAATATCAAATTAAGAAGTAAATTTAGCGGAGCAGTTGGTAATTATAATGCGCATATAGTAGCTATACCAGAAGTAGATTGGATTAATATTACTAAAAAATTTATTAATAGTTTGGGCCTTGTTTATAATCCTGTAACAACACAAATTGAATCCCATGACTTTGTTTGTTTATTATTATCACACATTAAGATAATTAATAATATTATTAAAGATTTAAATAGTGATTTATGGTTATATATCAGTAGAGGGTATTTTATTGAGACTATGAAGAGTGGAGAAGTAGGCTCTAGTGTAATGCCTCATAAAGTAAATCCTATTAATCAAGAAAATTCTATGGCTAATGTAGAAATAGCTAATTCTATAATTGATGCATTAGTTAATAATTTAAGTATATCTAGAATGCAAAGAGATTTAAGTGATTCTAGTAAGATGAGAAATTTAGGTGTTATTTTTTCTCATTCAATAATTAGTATTAAAGAAACAATTAAAGGATTAAATAAAATTAATGTTAATAAAGAATTATTAGATGAAGAATTAAATAATCATTATGAAGTATTAAGTGAAGCAATACAAACAGTACTTAGAAATAATGGTTATATAGATGCATATGAAAAATTAAAAGAATTATCTAGAGGTAAAATTATTAATAGAGAAGATATGATTAATTTTATTAAAAAATTAGATATAGATTCCAGTGATAAAGAAAGATTAATTAATTTAACTCCAATGACTTATTTAGGTTTGACAGAGGATATAATTAATAATAATTAAAGACTTTTTATAAGTCTTTTTTTCTTATATATAAATTGAAATTATACTATATTTTTGATATTATAAAAGATGATAGGAAAGGTATTAGGAGATGATAAAATTGAGAAAAATTAGAAAATCATTTTTATTTATTTTAATACTTTTTATTAGTATCGGTTTTGCTGTACTTACAGCTAATTTAAATTTAAATTCAGTACTTTCATTTAGACAAAATACTTTTGATGTTCATATAGAAACTCCTTCTGTTAATTCTAGTTCTACAACAATTAATTCTAATGTTTCTTTAACTAATACTACTACTTTATCTTTTAGTACTACCTATACTAAGCCTGGTGAAGCTTTAGATATTATGTTTTATATTGTGAACGATGGAACTATAGATGCATCTATTAGTTCTATTACTACTACTTTAACTAGTGAGCAAAGTGAATATATTACTTATAGATTTAATTATGCTTCGGATAATTCTTTAGTAAATAATAATGATGTTATTTATGCAGGACAAGCAAGAAAAATAATTGGACATTTTGAATATAAATATGATATTGATAATCTTATTAATTTAGATAATTTTTCTACTTCTATAACATTTAATTTTGTACAAGATCATTCTTCTATTAATAATGTTTGGGCTTATGAATATGTTGGAGATTATCAGACATTTACAGCTCCTAAAACGGGTTCTTATAAAATAGAGTTATGGGGATCTAAAGGTGGAAATTTAAATACTAGTCTTTCTATGGGTGGATATACTTCAGGTAAAATATCTTTAAGTAAAGGTCAAAAGTTATACATATATGTTGGAGCTTTTGGTAAAGCATTTAATTATGGTATACAAAAGTATTCTGCATCTGGTGGGGGAGCTACTGACATTAGATTAGTGAGTGGTTCTTGGAGTAACTTTGATTCTTTAAAATCTAGAATTATGGTTGCTGCCGGAGGTGGTTCAAGAGGTGGAACAAATGCATGGGATTCTGGACTTCCTGCTGGTGGTAGTGCTGGTGGTTTAATTGGATATAATGGGGATCCTTTTTATAGTAGTGGAACTAATTTAGTTAATGGTTCTGATGGAGGAACTCAAACAAGCGGTGCTTCTTTTGGTAATGTAAAATCTTGTGGACAAAGTGAATTCTTTCCAGGTGGTGGAAATGGATATTTTACAGGAGCTTGTCCTACTTTTAGTGGAAGTGGTGTTCAGAGTACAGGAGGAGGTTCATCATATATATCAGGACATAATGGATGTGTTGCGATAGAAGAATCTTCTACTGAGAATAATATTACTTTTCCTACTAAAAATGGTGTAGCTTGTACTGATGGTACTACTGATCAAGATTGTAGTGTGCATTATAGTGGTATGGAATTTACTGATACAGTTATGATAGATGGTAAAGGATATAGTTGGACTACTGAAAAAGGTAGTGAAATTGTGGGTATGCCTAAGCATGATGGTACTGGTACTATGACAGGTAATTATGGAGATGGTTATGCAAAAATTACTTTAGAAGATAGTATCTTATGTAAGAGGGCCACTACTTTGCATACTACTACATGCCAAAATACTTCTGGAGATAGCTCTAAAATGTGTACTAGACCTGCTGCAGGATATTCTACTGGTGATACCATAGTTTATGGAAATATTCCTAGTAGTAAAAATTATAAGCCAGGAGATGCATTTGACTGTGATGTCAACGGAGATGGTGCCTTTAATTCATATGATGAAAGATTTTACTATGTTTCTGATTTAGATTCTAATAATAATTATTCAGTTTTACTTTATTCATATCCTACTATTGGTGGTGTTAAAGTTACTAATGGAAATATCAATGTTAAATATAATGCATCAAATCAAGGATATAAAGGACCTGTAACGGCATTTAATGAATTGCCTACTGCTAGTCAATGGTCTAATACTAGATTATATAATTATAGAGTACAACTAAAGAATGAATTAAGTACTTTAGTATCAGATACTCAGTCTTTAGGAAAATTTAAATATACAAATTTTACTTCTCGTTTTATAACTTATCAAGAGGCATATAGAGCTTGTAATAATACTACATCTTGGAAAAAGCAATGTGAATTTTTATTTGAGAATACTTCTTATGATAAATGGGGCAATTATTCTGGAAATTGGGGATTTTGGACACAGACATCAAATTCTGAGTCACCTGCAGCTGTTTGCCATATAGATTCTCATACATTAAATTTAAGATGTGGTTATAGTGCAACTCTTACTAATTTGGGTGTTAAACCAGTAATAGAAGTTCCAAAGAACAGAATGGAGTAGATTATATGATTGAGATTGTTTCTATGGATAAAGACAATGCTTATGATTATGCTAGAGTATCTAGTAGATGTTGGTTAGAAAGTTATAAGGATATAATAGATAATAATTATTTAGAATCTATTAATACTGATACTTATCTTAATAAACAAAAAGATAAGTTGATTTGTTTATTAAATGATGGAAGTAGTAGATATTTATTAAAAGTAGATAATAAATATGTAGGTATATTTCGTATTAGACCTACTAAGTATTCTGATTATTCTGATTGTATAGAGCTAGGTGCTTTATATATACTTGATGAAGTTAAAGGTATGGGATATGGTAAATATATATTTAATTATGTTATAGATAAAGTTAAATCTAAATATAATAAATTAATAATAGGATGTTTAGAAGATAATCCTACAAATGATTTTTATAAACATATGGGTTGTGTATTTCAATTTAAAAATCCATTACTTATAAATGGAGAAAATTATAATGAGAATGTTTATATTTATGAGATAGGTGATAAGGATGAAATTATTTAATTTAGATAAGAAGAGTACTATTAGTATTCTTATGCTTTCTATGGTTATTGGTGCTATATGTGGTTTTATATATGAAGAGATATTCTATTTAATCGATTTAGGTTATTTAGTAAAAAGAGGTTCTACTTATGGTCCTTGGATTCCTATATATGCATTTGGTACATTATTTATAATATTATTCTCATATAGATTTAGAAAGAACCCATTACTTGTATTTATAATAAATTGTATTAGTACTGGTATTCTTGAATATGGTACTGGTTTTGTATTACATAGATTTTTTAATATAAGACTTTGGGATTACAATACTGAGATATTAAATTTTGGTAATATTAATGGATATATATGTTTTAGAAGTATCGCTTTATTTGGATGTTCTTCTTTAGTATTTATATATTTATTAGTACCTATGATATTAAAATTATTAGATAAAATAAAATATAGAAAGTTTAGTATAATTAGTTATTCTTTATTTTTTATATTTGTATTTGATATGATTTTATATTTTATATTTAGATAATATTATTTATTATGATATAATCTTTACTGGAGGAAAAAATATGATAGAAATTTTTAAAGCAATACTTTTTGGTATAGTAGAAGGTATTACTGAATGGTTACCTGTATCTAGTACAGGACATATGATTTTATTAAATGAATTTGTTAAGTTAAATGTTACTGATGAATTTTATGAGATGTTTGAAGTAGTTATACAATTAGGAGCAATTCTAGCAGTAGTATTAACTTACTTTAAAGTGTTATTCCCATGGGGATTTGGTAAGACTAAGAAAGATACTAAAGATACATTTAATTTATGGGGTAAAATATTAGTAGCTTGTTTACCTGCTGCAGTTATTGGTATATTATTTGACGATATATTAGATAAATATTTATATAATGCGGTTGTTGTATCTATAGCTTTAATAGTATATGGTGTTATATTTATTATTTTAGAAAATAAGAATATTGGTACTAGAGAAGTAAAGAGAATAGAAGATATTTCTTATAAGCAAGCATTTCAAATAGGAGCTTTTCAATTACTTGCATTAATTCCAGGTACTTCTAGAAGTGGATCTACTATTATTGGTGGTTTACTTGTAGGGCTTGAGAGAAGTGTAGTAGTACAATTTACTTTCTTTTTAGCAATTCCAGTTATGGCTGGAGCTAGTTTATTAAAATTACTTAAGTATTTTGTTAAAGTAGGATTTGCTTTCAGTGGATTAGAGATTGCTATACTAGGAGTTAGTTGTTTAGTTGCTTTCTTTGTTAGTTTATTAGTAATTAGATTAATGATGAAATATATTAAAGAACATGATATTAAACCTTTTGGTTATTATAGAATAGCTTTAGGTATATTAGTATTATTATATTTTTTAATAATTAAATAAGAGTCTTATGACTCTTTTATTTTAGGAGGCTTTATGACAACAATATATTTAATTAGACATAGTGTTAGATTTAAGACTAAAGATATAGAAAGCTATAATACACCTTATGATAAAAATATTCGTGATGATAA
>JAUNMV010000082.1 GCA_030531695.1 Bacilli bacterium
AATTAAATTTACAGTTGAATTATTTTTTTATCTTCTAATTATATGAGAATCTCATTATACATCATTGCCTTTGTACTTTTAATATATACCCCCTATATACTTTCTATACGTTATCTTTTTCAATTATTTTATACCCTCCAATAATAATTGAATCAAACATATTTTTCCGTTTATTACCTAGAGTTCCTTTAATAATTCTTCAAGCATATCTCTTAATGTATTTTTCTCTTCTTCGCTTAATTTCTTTATTGCATTCTTCTGTATTGAAAAGTTCCCATCTTTTATCAATATCCGCATAATAGATTTAGGTTTCCCTTTATTCTTATCGCTGTTTAAAATTTTATTCAGGGTTTCCCTTGGATCTGATGAACTCATTATTAAACGAAGTTGAGTTTGATTCCTAATATTATGTATTAAAAGATCGTCTAAAATATCTTTTGGTAAATTCAACAACTTCAAAACCTCATATGCGCTAGATTTATCTACTCCTATTGCTTCCCATAAAGAAATAGAATTCTTGAACTCTCCACTATCTAATAGGCAATTATAGGCTTTTGCTAATTCAACTGGATGTAAATCAGATCTATGGATATTCTCGATTATAGCCGCTATATTTGCATTTTGAAAATCATCCATTATAATACAAGGGACTTTTTCCAAACCAGCAATTCTAGCAGCTTTTGCTCGTCTTTCCCCACTTATTATTTCGAACTTCCCATCTTCTCCTTTACATCTCATCACAGTTAATGGTTGTCTTATACCATAATTTTTTATTGATTCTGCTAAATTCTTTAAATCCTTTTCATTAAATACTGTCCTAGCTTGATTTTTAAATGGTCTTAAATTATCTAAAGAAATAAAAAAATACTCTTTTATGCTTTCATCCATAGCTATAGATGTTCTACCAAGATTATTATAAGGCTTAGCCATGTTCTCAAAATTAGATGAAACCTCTCTATATGTTACTTTTCCCATTATTATTTCCTTCTACACGCTTTTTGAACAAAATATCTTAATATTTCCACAATATCCTCAAAGGCCAAAGAATTATATCTACAAAAAAATGCTAACGGTTTAGAAATCTTTGAAGCAATATTAAAATCTTCACTACGTCTAATAGCAAAATCTGGTTTCAAATAATTATAATATGATCCACTCAAGATTGACATAGCCTCACCAGATACCACTGTCCTATCTTCATATTTATTAGGAATCATCAATATTTCTGGAATATTTTTTTCTTGTAATTTGAAGAGGTTAAAAATATCTCCTAATAGCAACTTTACTCCGTTTAATGAATATGCTTGTGTTTCTACAACTATATTAATCATATCACAACACATTAAAATACCTCTATTTAAGCATCCTATCGTTGGATTTGTGTCAAATATAATAAAATCATACTTATTTATAAATGGTTGAATTAATTTCGAAATTCTTTCAATCCCTCTATAATGATATAGTCAAGTTAAGAAAATGGCATAATATAGATAACGCATCTTAAGAAAGATAAGAATTAATAAGGTAAGACTTGACGATATCCTCTTTAGACATTAAATGTTGTTTTGTGTAAAACATTATTTGATGTTTTGTACAAAACAGTATATTCTTATTCCCTTTTGGAGTAATTTATCTTATTTATTTTATATTCCATATTTTCCTCACAGAAACATTATCTCTATAATAATTATATTAAAAAATATATTTTTCTTTTTGTTATCCTTAATTATCCAAAATTTAAATAAAATTTTATGTT
>JAUNMV010000083.1 GCA_030531695.1 Bacilli bacterium
TATCCACAGATACCTGTGGATATTTTTATTTTAATTTACTTTATCTAATGTTTCTTCTAACTTATCTATTCTTATTGTAGAAGTATAGTCATCTTCATATAATTTATTATTATAATCTGCTAGTAATAATGCTATATCTTTATTAGTATCTTTATCGATTCTTCTATCTCTACAATGATTTAAAATATATTTTAAATCTTTTTGTTCTATACTAATATTATTAGTTGGATGTTCTTTGTATACTTCTATTAATTTTTTTACATTTTTTATTTCATTACTAGAAAGTATATCTCCATCACCATTATTTGTATCCATTAGATATAGTGATAATATATTTATTATTGGTAGAGATAATACATCTTCTCTATCTACAATACTATCTAAAGTTCTAATAACTTTATATTTTTGTAACATTAATAAACCGTAATTATAGTTATCTAGTACCTTAGTATTCATATTATCACCTCTATTTCTTATTAAAATTTATTGGTTCAGCACTATCTACTGGTCTAAACATATTGTCTAAATCACTTTTTTTTGGTGGAGAATTTAAGTCTGCTACTTTAATAGCCATTACTTTATTCTCTTCTACTCTTAATGGTTGTTCTTCTCCATCAAAATCTATTATTTTAAAAACATCACTATAATGTGGAGATTCAGTTACAATAGCTCTCATATTATTTATATTATTGAATCTTTCCATATGTTCTTCTTTTAAATTTTCAAAATATTTATCTTTTTCATTAGTTGCTAAAGATAGATTATATTGTTCACTAGATTCAATAGTAACCCTTGGCTCTGGACTATTATTAATAGTAGCTAAAAATTGATTTGGTTTATCTACTTCTGCTTTTACTATCTTTTTATTATTAGCATTAGAAGCTAAATCTACATTAGCAAGTACATTACTTGGCCTAAATGTTTTAGTACTACTATTATATGGAAAATATATTAAACTAGATGAATCTTTAGATATAGGTATTTCCATTACATATATATTATTCTTATATATTGTATCTACTCTTGCATAACTAGTTACTCTATAATTATCTTCTGGGAATATTACATTATTATTATAATTATCTGTTACTTTTTCTCTTACTCTTCTGATAATTGGTTGATAATTACTTATATTACTTAAATCAGCTATTACTTCTGATTTTTCAGCAATCTTCTTATAATTAATTGATTTTTCTCCAGCAAAATATATTCTTTTTAACTCATCTTTTACTCCTTTATTTTCAGTTAAAAGATAAGTTAAATCTACCATATCAAAATCTTTATATACAGCATCGTAACCTTTATGTTTTGCTTCCATCTCAAAGAAGCTTCTTCTGGTCTTTAATTCTAAATCGGTTAATTTTTGTTCTAGATTATTATAAGAAGAATCATTTAATTCATCACTTAATTCTTTTATATAATTATGTTCTTCATTATTAAATAAGCTATCTAATATCTCATATTTTCTTATAGCTTTTATTCCTAGATTAGTATTAGCTAAAGCAGAATTTATCTCTATACCTATTTTATCTCTTATCTCTTTATTAATACTTTTTTTAGCAAATTCTACTTGATAAGCTTTATTAGATAACATTTCATGATACTTTAGATCTATTAAATCTTCAGTCATTTCTATAGTTTCAGTATTACCTAATTCTTTTCTTCTTTGTATTTCACTCCATACTCCAGATAGATTATTAATATTTTCTACTATTTCTTCT
>JAUNMV010000052.1 GCA_030531695.1 Bacilli bacterium
ATACACCATCAATATATTTAACTCGTAAACATAAAAGAATTGCAGATATATATTTTGCTTTATTGCATGAATTAGCTCACTGTAAAAGTGATTATAATCAAGCTAAAGCTACAAATTTGGTATCATATGATGATGGAGAATGTGAAGATAAAGCTGACAAGCAAGCATTAAATTGGATGGTAGATGATAAATATTATAAGAGTATTCTTTTAAATTCAAGTTATGATATTGGTAAAGAAAATAAATATCCAAAAAGTTTTATTTTATATAGATTGGCCTTAGATAAATATGTAGATTACTCAAATGAATATTATCAATTTTATAATAAAATTATAGAATTTAAAAATGATATTTGATGTATAAATTTATAGTAAAAAATTTTTTTAATAAAAGAAGCGCTAGTACAGGCTTTGTTAAGAAGTTTTTGTAATGGCGTTTTTTGTTGTAGGAGGTATATATGAACGAATGGCAATTAACCAGATATTTGATCGATGCTAAAAAATGTATAGATAGTTTACTTTATATTGATAAAAACATTGATAGTATTTCAAATTTAAATATTTATGAAATTATTGAAGCTAAATTAAGACATTTTTATATTAATCTGTGTATACTACTTGATAATGGGTTATCTTCAACAATATTAAAAAACTTAAAAAAAGAGGATGATATTATCAAGAATATTTACTATGAAAGAGATAAAAATTATGCGCACAAGGACATTAATTATGAAAGAAAAGAGCTTGATAATAGGAAATCTTTAATTTGTAAATTACAAAAAGAAATAGAATACTGTTTTAAAGTATGCGAAGAAAAACTACCTAAGTGTATTACAATAAATTATGTTTCATATGATAAAAATCTATTTAGATTTGCTAATCAAATTTCACCAATACTAGAGAAAGAATTAAAAAATGTTCTATATTCAAATAATAATTTAATTAATGGAGAAAATTATAAGGTATTCAATGATACCGAAGAAATTAAAAATGTAGCAAATAATAATGAATATGCAGTAATTATCGAAAATGGGTTGACTTTAAAAGAAGGACTTCAAAATAGGCAAGATTCGTGTATAAAAATAAATGTTCTTTATAATTTGAATACGTGGTGCACTATATCACAAAAAGATGAGAATATACTCGAGATAAATGAAAAAGATTTTATTGCTACTTTAAATGTAATAAAGAATAGATAAGATATAATTTAATAATCAATTTTGTAAAAAGGAAGTGAGAACATGATTTTAAATTTAAAAAATGGTTATACTGTAAATTTGCCTTTTGAAAAAAAATACAATATATTTTATGGGCCAAATAGAATAGGAAAAACTCAAATATCATTAGCATTGAAAGATTATTATGAAAATATTGGTGAAAAAATACTCTTATTTAATGATAACATTTTAAGTGATATGATAATTCAAAATAATGAAGATCTTAATTCATTTGAAGTAATGCCAATGGCTCAGGAATACAATAAATACATTAGTGAAATGGAAAAGTACAAAACGAAATTATCAATTAAGAATAATTTAAAAGATATATGCCTAGTTAATACAAAGAAGGCATTTCAGGAATTTGAAAGAATAAGCGAATATATTAATGATGATACATTTGTTTATGACGCCGATGATCTATCTTCTTTATACCTTGAAGAAGATATAAAAAATATGTTTAAAGTCAAAGAAGTTGATTTAAATATATTTGAAATAATTGGTAAATTAAGGAAAGATAATATTAGAATAATACCTGAAAATATAAAGAAGCTTGTTGACTATGAAGTCTATAGCATTCAAAAAAGAATAAATGAATCACCAACAAAATTCAAGAACTGTCCCGTTTGTTTTTCAACTATTAATCAAGAAAAATTGGATAAAATAAAAGAAAGTGTTAGAAAAGGTTCGCTAGAAAAAGAATTACAATTATCAATACTATTTTATCTTGATAATAAAAGTGATGTATTAAAAAAAATAATGGTTGAAATATTGTTATGTGAATCATATGATGAATTTAATAAGAAATTTATTTTAGAAGTTGAAAGTTCAATTATTGCCTATTTAAGTAAGCATTATGAAAAAAAAGATATTTCAATATACAAAGAAAACAAACGAAAAGTGGAAGAAATATTAAAGAAAATAAATAATTTTAAGATAATAGAAGATAATGAACTTAATGAATATATAAAAAATAAATTAAAAAAACATTCTGTATATAAAAATTCTGACATAGACATTAAAATCAAAGATGGAAAGTTAAAAGTAGTTAATAGTCAAGTAGATTATGATAAAATGTCCAAATCGGAGCAAAATTTTTTTAAATTTCTCTATTTTGATATTTTAGTTCATCAAAAAGTTTTGGAAGGCAAACTACATATAATTATTGATGATCCGTTTGATAGTTATGATGATGTTTATGTTCAAGATTCAATTGAGATAATAACAAAATTAATAAAAGAACATATTAGTGTCATTGATACAATTGATATATTTTCACATAGTATGTACATTCTGGATTTATATGATTCATTAAAATCAGTATATACTAAATTTAATATTTACTGGATGGACCAAATAGGTTTTGCAAAAGAAATTAAAATATTTGATGATGGATATGACTTATTTAAAAAAGTTGAAATAAATCCTTATGATTATGGGATCATTTTAAAAATTAGTGATAAGATGGTTGATAAGTATTCACTAATTGCATTTGCAGCACTTTTAAGAAATGAAATAAATGTTGAACGTTGGTTATTTAAAAAAAATAGTAATACTGAATTTAATAATGTGAAAAATAAAGTCGAAGAATTATATAATAAAATATCTGAATCAATTGATCATATAAGAGAAGAGATAACAATATCTGAATTAAATAGTATTATTAATGATATTTTTTATTATGACTTAACAGACAGCGATACACAAAATGTATCATTATTATTTGATGAAATTTCAAAAGAATATATTGATATAGATATTAAAGTTAAAACAGGTTCTGGGAATATTGTATCAGTTTCTAAAGATGATGTATGTTATATATTCATTTACAAAATACTATTTGGTTTAAAAATAAGAAGATTATTAGAAAAAAAAGCATATGATATTGTGCAAGAAGACTACAATGAAGTTGGAGAGTTAATTGATAAAATACCAAATACACCATTATATGATTATTATAATTTATACAAATATATAATTAATTCGTTTAATCATTCTTCATCAAGAATTGTTCCACCAATTTTTGTATATAGTTTTAAATCATTATGTGAAATGTATAATGAATTATTAGCAATATAAAAAGCATATATAGCCAGAATCCATATATGCTTTTTTATTACTTTTTACATCCTATTTTAGATGACAAATTACATCACATTTTATATATTTTTGTGGTATCTAAAAAATGATGTAAAAATGTATTACAGTGTACAAGCCCTTATTTTATAAGGAAAAATGTGTATTGTAGTGTACAAAAGATTGGCTAAACCTCTACGCCCCCTGAAGAACGTATATTTATTATTATATTTTGAAGTTACTCGGATAATAGGTATAAGCAATAATATTTTTTATATTAGATTTATAAAATAAAAAAACTTATCTATATAGCAGATAAGTTCGTATAATCACTAAATGGCAGGGGATGAGAGAATCGAACTCCCAACAGTGGTTTTGGAGACCATTATTATACCATTTAACTAATCCCCTATAAATTGGTTAACGAATAAAGTATAGCACAATACCTATTGATTTACAACAATAAAAATAAAAAATGAAGTGATATTTCTATCACCTCATTTTATTTTGCCCATTTAGTTTTTTCTACATTTTCTAAATCTACTGGAACAGATTTATTAAATTGTCTTATTAAATCAACTCTAGGATTCTTAACAGTAGTATCTACAGGTACTACTTCTCCAGTAATCTTATTAGTTAATCTTATTCTTTCAGCAGTAGTATTAAACATCTCTGCATACTTATTAATATCATCATCATCCATAGCTCTATATATTAAATCTTCTTTACTATTAGTTTGAATATAAGAATTATATCTAGTTAAACCATTCTCTATAGCTTCTACAACTAATTCAGAATTAATATTCTCAGTACCAAAAGATATAGTAACAAAACTAGTATTCTTATCTTTACTTATAGAATCCTCAGTCTTACTAGGAATTCTATTAACTACTTTACCATCTTCTTCTCTAAATCCTCTTATACCACACTCTATACCATCAGTAAGAAATCCCTTCTCATATAAAGCAGTATCCATAGCTAAAGCTAATGCATCAGAATTACCATTTCTATTATTATTAGAAGGAGCTATTACTAATACTCCAGGTCCTGATATATATTGTTGATCTAAAGTAATAACAACACTATTATCATTATTTATATTATTACCCTTATTAGACTTCTTAAACTTAATACCATCATTTTCTAATTCATTATATACTTCTTCCATAAAAGTATCACTACAATCACCATCATCAATAATAATATTAAGATTATTTATTTCATCTACAGTACCTTTTACTGCATCTTCTAATACTACATCTTCATATTCTTCTATTCCTGGAGGAGGATTGCCAAAATCTTTAGTTTCATTTCTATTATTCTTACTATTTAAAAACATCATACCAGGAATACCTAAAACTAAAGCAGCAGTAACTAATCCTACTTTAAATTTATGTGATAATCTATATTTCTTTTTCTTACCTTCTAGAAGTTCTCTACTTCTTACATCGATCTTCATTTTACCACCTCTTAATTTAAGTATAATTAAAGTAAATATTAAAGTCAAAAACAATAACTATATATATACAATTACTTAACAGGTTTCATTTTATTAAAAATATATGTTACAATTAAAATGTCGTATTAATTATTGACAGGGAGATTATGTATGAAAATAGGATTATTTGGATGTGGAGCTTATGGTATGGCTCTAAGTAGTATTATGCATACTAATGGATGTAATATTACTATGTGGACTAGGTTCCCAGAAGAAAAAGAAAAAGTAGAAAAAGAAAGATGTAGTGAAAAACTACCACAATATAAATTACCAGAAGATATAGTAGTAACTACATCATTAGAAGAAACTATTAAAGACAAAGATTTATTAGTAGTAGCAATACCAGCTGCTTTTGTAGATGATTTAGCTAGAGATATGGCTCCATTTATAAAAGATAACCATATATTAATAGCTACAAAAGGTATTGAACAAGATACAGGTTTATTTATTAATCAAATATTAGAACAATACTTAGATACTAAAAATATAGCAGTAATAAGTGGACCATCATTTGCAGCAGACTTAATAACTAAGATGCCAGCAGGTCTATCTTTAGGAAGTAGAAATGAAATAACTTCAGAACTTGCTAAAAAAGCACTACAAAATAAATATATAAAGTTAAGAGAAACAGATGATGTTATAGGAGTAGAAATATGTGGATCAATTAAAAACGTATTAGCCTTAGCATCAGGTATGTTAGAAGGAATGAATGCTAACGAATCAACAAAAGCCATGATGTTAACTGAAGCAATGCATGATATGGAAGAAATACTAGATTCATTCAATGCACGTAAAAGAACAGTTACATCATTCGCAGGTATTGGAGACTTACTTCTAACATGTACATCTACTAAATCAAGAAACTATAGTTTCGGTAAATTAATTGGTAGTGGAGCAACAAAAGAACAAATAGATGAATATCTATCACATACAACAGTAGAAGGTTTCTACACACTAGAATCAATATATAAACTATTAAAAGATAGAAAAGTATCTATCCCTATAATAGACTTAATATATGATATAGCAGTAGAAGGACAAGATCCAAAAGAATTATTAACATTCCTTGTGGAAAAATAATTTAAGGAAGTGAAGCGTTGTGGAAATTTATAAATTACCTATACAAGTAGCAATAATAGTATTTCCAGTAATAGCGTTTATATTAACACTTCCTTTTCTTGTGTATGAATATAGAAAATTTGGTTCAATTCATATTATAAAAAGTGTAGTATTCTTTAGCTTTATCCTATATATAATAACAGCCTATTTCATGGTAATATTACCATTACCTAAAATAGAAGACGTATTAAAATATAAAGGTAATATAGCTCAACTACATCCATTTAGATTTATAAACGATATTACAGTAACAACAAACTTTAAAATAAATGATCTAAATTCATTATTAAGATTTCTAAATAAATCTACAGTATACACAGTAATATTAAACTTCTTCCTATTATTACCATTCGGAGTATATTTAAGATATCTCTTCGATAGAAAATGGTACCAGTCAATAATATTATCTTTCTTATTAAGTCTCTTCTTCGAATTAACTCAACTAACAGGTTTATATGGAATATATCCTAGACCATATAGACTCTTCGATGTAGATGACCTAATAATAAATACTCTAGGTGGTTTCTTCGGATTCTTAATAACCCCATTACTAACAGTATTCCTCCCATCTAAAAAAGAACTAAATGAAAGAAGTCTAATAAAAGGACAAAAAGTATCTCTAGTAAGACGTTCAGTATCCTTATTAATAGACTTAATATTATTATCAGCTTTTACCTTAGTATTTAGAGTAATCTTCCTAAGAACAAAATATGAAGATTACTATGTAATAGCATCAATAATCTTATACTTTATAATAATACCTCTTCTAAATAACACCAAAACTCCTGGTAAAGTACTCCTAAAATTAGAAGTCGTATCTACTAATAATAAGTATGGAATAATGAAAGTAGTATTAAGAAATATTCTCTTATCATTTATAATACTCTTCCCATCCTCTTGGTTACAACTACTTAAAGGAAACATATCAGATATATCTTTCTATATAATAGTAGTAATAATTACTATTATAGAAATAATTAATTTTATATATTATATAATTCCATATGGAGAAGAAAAAGAACACTTATTCTTATATGAAAGAATATCTCAAACTAAGAATAAATCTACAATAATAGTAGAAGTAGAAGAAAACGAAGAAAAAGAAATTAAAAGAAAGAATAAACAATTGAGAGCAAAGTAAATTAATGCTATAATTTAATAAATGGTAGGTGGTAATAATGGATACAATGAAAAAGTTTTTTAGATCTTCTTTAGTAATATCTATATTATTAATGGTACTAGGAGGATTATTAGTATTTAAATCAGAATTAACAATAATTACAATTTCATATGTAGTTGGAGGCTGCTTAGTAGCATTAGGAGTAGTAGCTTTAATTAGATATGTTCAAGCAACTAAAACAAACACAGCAACTTCACTAGATATATTATATGGAATAGTAACTATGATTTTAGGAACACTAGTAATATCTAATCCTAAAGCTTTAGCAAGTATAATTCCATTTGTCTTAGGAGTATGTATAGTAGTAAGTAGTTCTACTAAACTACAATATGCCATGGAATTAAAAAGAGATGGTAATGAACTATGGTTAATGACAATGATAGTAGCAGTAATAAGTACAATCTGTGGAGTAGTATTAATATTTAATCCATTCCAAGGAGCAAAAGTATTTACACAAGCTATAGGTATATTCATTATTGTTTATTCTATATTAGATTTAATATCAACATTAACTATAAGAAGAAATGTACTACATATAAAGAAAGCAATTGAACAAACAGTAACAGATGCTATCGTAGTAGAAGAAAAAGAAGAACAAAAAGAAATAGAGTCTAAGGAAGAGTAGTGATACAATGATAAATATTCTAGGAATAAAACAACAAATAGAGATATGGAATGAGAAATTAAACTCTCTAGCAAGTAACTTTGATTCCCCATGGGCAGGAATGGCCATCTTTATAATATTACTAGTAATAGCAGTATTATCAATCAATGCTTTCTCATCAAAAAAGTAATAATAAAAGTCCGCTTTACACAGTATGGACTTTTTTTGTTGAAAAATATTCAAAATAAAGATATAATACAGGAGAACGAGGTAAATAGATGAAAGGTGAAAAATTAATAATCGGAAAGAAATATGAAATTCATGGTTATAAACACGATGGAAAAATTCATAGATCTTGGGATGAAGCAGTTCTACTTGAAGTTCATGACGATTATTTAGTTTTTGGTAACGAAAGAACCAAAGTAACTGAATCTGATGGCAGAACTTGGAGAACTAAAGAGCCAGCGGTATTATATTTTTTCTACAATAGTTGGTTTAATATTATAGGCCAATACAAAAAGAATGGTATTTATTATTATTGTAATATAGCCTCACCATTTCTAATAGAAGAAGATACTATAAAATATATTGATTATGATTTAGATTTAAGAGTATTCCCGGATGGAAGTTTTAAAGTTCTTGATAGGGGAGAATACAAGTATCATAAAAAGCTTATGCATTATTCAGAACAAATTGATACAATATTAAAATCAGAATTAACAAATCTTATTAATATGGTTCGTAAAAAAGAACTAGCTTTTTCCCCTGGAACAGTGGAAAAATACTATGAAGTTTATAAGGAATTAAAGCAAAATTAAATATTTTGCTTTTTTTTGTAATTTTTTGCAAAAAAAGCTTTACTTTTTTTCTAATTAGTCTATAATACTTAAATGAATACGAAATCAGTGGAAACACTTATATAACAACAAGAAATAAAATCAATAAAAAAAATTAAAAAAAGTGTTGACTTTGAGATTAAGGTTTGATATATTTGATATGCGTTGTGACAAAAAACAACGGAATGATCTTTGAAAACTAAGCAAAACGTCAATTTTGAGTAGCTAGG
>JAUNMV010000053.1 GCA_030531695.1 Bacilli bacterium
ACATAAACACTTACGAACTTAGATAAATCTCCATCTACTCTTAGTGTTAAAGTATCATCTTTTTTAATGTTATATTTTTGATTAGCTGTATTATCTAAGAATGGATATTCTTCTCTTAAATCATCATATAATAAGTAGATACCAGCATTGTTAACTACTTGAAGAACTCCTTCAAGTTCAGAGTTATAACGCATTACTTTTCCTTCTTCAACAATATCATTTGCTGGATCAATTATTCTTGCCATACTAGGTCTTGTTAAACTATTTAAGTCTTGTTCAGAAATACTTAAGAACAATTCATATCCATTAGGAAGCTCTTCTAATGGCACTTCATTAAAATTATCTGCACTATCTAGTACTCTTAAATCTAATACTGCAACAATTGGTTTTTGGGCACCAAAGATATTATTTTGATAATAATTAATCAAAGCTTGTTCTTGTGAGTTTAGTTCATTTACAGCTCTAATTCCAGCATCTAATACATAAGTTGTTTCAAATTTCTTTAGACTATCTAAATACTTTAAATAGTTTCCTTGATCGTCTGTTACTTTGCTTGGTTTTTGTGGAGCTATTGTTTTTTCTACATCTAGAGAAGTTATTTCATAGTCTGTAGAATTAATATCTCCTACTTTTATAGTAATTGTTTTATCTTCTTCAAAGTTAATATGAATATTAGCTGTATAATTATTTGAAGTTGTATTAACTGTTTTAAATGCAAGTAATTTTGTTCCTTCAAAGATAGAAACCATTACTTCATCAAATGTAGATGTTCCTGTTACTGTTAATACTCCTGTTGTCTTATCATATGATTTATTACCTATTGTTAGATTACTTGATGCGAATACGTTTATAGGAACTATTGTTAAGACTAATAATAATATTAATAATTTTTTAATTGTTTTCATTAATGATTACCCCCTAAAACTCTATCGAATAAATCATCACCAACAAAGTATTCTTTTCCTTCTCCTACACCATATTTAAGTTCTGGGAAGTTATTTTCATCTTTGTTTAGTTCACCATTTGTTAAGAATAAGTTAATTCTTGTTACATGATTTGATTCTATATCTTCTTTACTTGCAAGTACTAGAGGTAAACTTATATTTCTACCATTATATGTAGACTCGTCAAAGTATTTTACTTCGTTCATAGATTTTTCATAACCAAATCCATAGAAGAATCCATCGTAGTTTTCAGGATTATAGTTAGTTACTAATTCATTTCCATGATAAGCATGCCCATTTATTGTATTAGCAGGTATTGCTTCATCAGTTATTCCTTCTACTTTTAGTAATTCTCCTAAGTTAAATGATTTTGTTCCTACTACTGTATCTCCACTATAGAAGATTGCGATAGCCCATGGAGTAAAATCTAGATTTCTATTGTATACTATCATATTAGTATTTTCTGCTGAATCCATTTTATTATCAACATTTCTTAGTTCAAATACATTATCTAATTGTGTTGTTGTACCATCTGAATAGAATGTATCAAATAGTCCTCTATAAGATGTTGATACATATAAATTATCTGCTGTACAATTTTGATTTACACGACTATCCATACAGTTATTTGCTTGATCATCTACTACTAATAATCCACCTGCATTACCACCAAAAGCAAATCTTGATAATGTTAAGTTAATATCTTGTACATGAGTATTACCATTCTTTAATTCTATAGGTATTACATATTCTGGATTATAGAATGAGTTAATTGTTAATACAAAACTATTACTTATTGGGTAATTAGTATTATCTTTAGATACTATCTTATTATATGTATGTAATAATGTAGGCATATTAGATGAAGTAGTTACTGCTGGTACTAATTCATCTACTATTAATTGAATTGTTGGTGTACCATAGAACATTTCAATTGAATTAGAATAATTGTTTGTATTATTGAAATATAAGAATCCGAAGTTTCCACCTTCATCAAAATATTTACTATCAATTTTATAATGTAGACCAATATAATTTCTTGTTAAAACTCTTGATTTGTTTTCTGCTATTTGTATATTAAAGGCATCATGCTCGTTTATAAATTTAGTTACGACTATATAAAATACTTTATTAGTACCTTCTGTATCTACTCTTAAAGTCCATTGTTCATTAACAGTATTAAAATAATCACCATCTGATATTATAGGAATTGCTGTTTCTCCGTGATCAGTATGGTTAAACATCATTTGTAGATCAACTAATTTTTTAGCATTCATATCACCATTTACTTCTTGATTGAAGTAATTTAATCTGTTAATCATATTTTGATAATCAGTGGCATCTACAGTAAATTTTAATACACAACCATTATTAGTACATGTATCTGGTAGAACTATATCTCCACCTCTGTAACCTGTTGCTAAAGGACTATATGTATTTGAATAATTATTTAGATCTCTTGCTCTTTGGAAATAATCATCTTCATTTTCATTATTGTTATCAGTTTCATATAATGAATAAGATATACCCATTGGTTCTAAGTCTGTTGTTGTTGCTTTAACATTGATGTTTGAATGTGGTACATCTATGTCAAAGAACATAGTATCACTACCAGTACTATTAATAAAATTTGATAATTCATTATTGGTATCAAATAATTGACTATTATTTCCAACAGTTCTTAATGATTGCCAATTAGAATCATCTGTACAATCTTGCGATTTTTCGCAATATAAAATATCACTGATTCTTTTACCAGCTTTTACCTTCTCTACTGCTATTGCAGCTGGAAATGGTGTATTTGTTTTTCTGTCATTTTCTACTCTAATTGTGTAGTCATCATTGTTAATTACTACAATACCTTCATTATTTGCTTTAACAGAAATAATTAAAGTTACTATAAATGCACATATGACTACTAATAATAAATTCTTTATTGCTTTCTTCATAAACATCTACCTTCCTATTATCAATATTAACATATTTGTATCCTTTAATAAAGAATTTTTAATAAAAAAAGATAGCTATGCAGCTACCTATTTTGTTCTTTATTATTCTTTACACTATAGTACATTATTATTATAAAAGATACTATTAATGTTATACCTGATAAGAATATTATTACAGGACTTTCTCCTAATAATGCAACTAATCCACATAAGAATGGTGATAAAGCACTATACATTACTGTTTTACCTAAATAATTTAGATAACTCTTTGTTCTTTTACCATGATATGTTGCGGGTAATAAGGGATTTTTACATACACGTAATTGTACTCCATATAATAGGATCATTACAGAAAAAATTGTCATAATTATAAAAACATAAAACATATTCTTCACCTATTTCTATTATAACATGTATAATTAATATAGTGAGGTAAGATTATGAAAAAAATATTTATACTTTTAATTATTCCTTTACTTCTATGTGGCTGTAGTAAAAAGGAAGAAACTAATGCTAATACAAATACTATTAGTAATAAAGAAGAGATTAAAGAAGATATAGATGATACACCTAAATATGTAGATTTAAATAATACACCTATTGGATTATATACACTAAATGGAAATACATTAACTAGGTTAACTACTCTTAATAAAACATTAAAAGTAGAAGAAGATATTGGAGTATTTCAGATATATCCATCTAATGAAGATGTAGTTTATTTAAAAGATACTTTTGCGAATAGTTTTTATAATGAATGGATTAAATATAATCCTAATAATACTATTAAGTTAGGATTTAATATTAAGTTTAGTTTAATTAATGGAGAAAATATTTCTTATAATATGTTATATCCATCTGAAACATTTATTAAATGGGAATATTTAATGAATTACTTCTATGATGATTATGCTAATAGAGGTAAAGGACATTATTCACATATTGAGAATGATGAATATACAGAGAATACTTTATATACGGCTATTAAGTTACAAAGTTCTTATCAATGTAATGAGATTAATTCACCTATTAAATTGACTGTATTTACTTATGATACTCCAGATGACTTTTTAGATAATGAATATAGAGGTAATAGTCAATATACATTTACAATATGCGTTAATGGCAATTGTGGTTAGGAGTTTTTTATGAAGAAATTATTTGGTCTATTTGCTGCTTTATTAGAGATAATAGCACTTATATTAATATTTGATTATGTAAGAATAAATATACGCTACTATGTAGATAAAAATAATTATAATGAAGAGTTTGATATACAAGGTATAAATAATAAGTATACTCCTCAAGGATTAGCTTATTCAGAAAAATATAATGTAGCATTACAAACTTCATATAATAAAAAAGGTTTAGTTAGTATGTTATATATTACTGATGTAGATAATAATGAATTAATTAAGTCTTTAAAAATATTAAATAGTGATGGTAGTAATAATACTAAACATGTAGGTGGTATTACTACTGATGATAATAGAATATGGATAACTAGTGATTATACTGTTGACATAATAGATTTAAATGAAGTTATGACTACTGATGAAGATTTTATTAAAATAAGAGAATCATATAAATTAATAAATCGAGGAGATTTTACTTTATATGATAATGGAATTTTATGGATAGGAGATTTCTTCTTAAAATATATATATGATTGTCCTGATGATAATCCTCTACTATTTGGATATATATTAGATAGTGATTTTAGTTATGATAATCCTGATTATGTTATATCTCTACCTATGATGATTCAAGGTATGGAAAGAGATAAGACTGGTAAATTTATATTTACAGATTCTTATACTAATTTAATAAATTCTAAATTAACAATCTATTCTAACGTATTAGAGGAAAACGCTTCTACTTATACTATTAATGGTAGAGATATTCCCTACTATAAATTTGATGAAAGTAATTTGATTAAAACTTATAAGATACCTCCTATGGCAGAAGGATTTTATTTAAAGAATAACGATTTATATATATTATTTGAAAGTGGATCAGATACTTATTGGGAAGCTTTTCCAAAATTATATAAAGTATTAAAATTTAGTCCAAAAGAAATAGGAAAGAATTAATCTTTCCTATTTTTTTAATTTAATAAGCTTGTGATATCTAAGATAGAGCTATCACTTGTAACTTTTGGCAATTCACCATTCCATTTTTCAATAAATTTTTCTCTGATGATATTATCAGTTAAAGATTGTTGTTTTAACTCATTAGCTTGTTTTTCAGCTTCAGCTTTAACTATTTTCTTTTCTGCTTCAATACGTTCTTTTTCTAACTCTTGTTTTGCAGTTAATACTTTTTGTTCAGCTACTTGTTTTTCTTCAATAGCTTTATTAAATTCTTCACTGAAATTAAAGTTAGTAATATTGAAGTCACTTACATCAATTCCATATTTATTTACTTTTTTAGATAGTTCTTCCATACATTTAGTACTTACTTCACTTCTGTTAGTAATTAACTCTTCTGCAGTATATTTAGAAGTTACTGCTTTAATACTTTCTTCAATAGCTGGTTCTAATACTACACTTTGATAATTTACTCCTACATTCTTATATAAGTAAGTAGCTTGTTTCTTATCAATTCTATAGTTAACTGCAAGATTCATTTCTACTTCTTGTAGATCTTTAGAAGATGATGAAGTTTGTACTTCTGTTTTTTGAACTTTTACATTCATTTTTTCTATTCTTTCAATAAATGGTATCTTGAAGTTTACTCCTTCATTAGTAGATTTATCTACTACTTTACCAAATCTTACTCTTACTCCCACTTCACCACTCTTAATAGTAGTAAAACTAGAAGTAAATAATACTAATACTATAATTGCGATAGCTCCTATTTTAATCATTTTCTTATTCTTAAATAATTCTTTCATATATCCTCCTTTTATAAGAGTCCTAAGAATTAAAAAAGACTCTTATATTTCTATAAAAGTCTTGTTCTTTCAAAGTAATCCAGATTAATCATCGGGTTGTTGAATTACTTTCATCGTGTGATGGAACTACTCCCTCTCAATGATTTAATTATAGCATAAAACGGGCTAAAAGTCAATAATAGCCTCATTTTAAGAGCGTTCAAGCAAAAAAAGAATAGTTATTTAACTATTCCTGCTCTACTAAATGGAAAGATAATTAGACTAGTTTTCCCTTTAATTTGTTTTTTACTTACTGCACCTATTATTCTACTATCTGAAGAATTAGTTCTATTATCTCCTAAGACGAAATATTTACCTTCTGGTACTTTAGCTTCAAAATCTTTTGTTTCTTTATGAGTAAAGTTTTCTTTTACTTCTTTTCCATTAATGTATAAGATATTATCTTCATATTTAATAGTTTCTCCAGGAAGTCCAACTACTCTTTTTATAAGATACTCATCTGGTGTTTCTACAACTACTATATCAAATCTTTTAATATCATTAAATCTATAAGATATTTCGTCTAATATCATTATATCTTTATCATATAAAGTATTATTCATAGAAGCTCCGTTTACTCTAATAGGACTTACTACAAATATCTTTATTAGTAATACTATTATAACTAATACTATATAAATACCATTTTCTTTAAAAAATGATTTCTTTTCTTCCATTTATATCACCTATTTAATTATAACAAAAAAATAAGGCATCTGCCTTATTTTTATTATTTTTGTCCTCTTTCTTTGATACGATATGCACCAACCATACCTTTAAGGAAGTTAAGTTTAGCACGTCTAACTTTACCTTTACGAACAACTGTAACACCAGCAACTTTTGGTGAATGCATTGGGAAAGTTCTTTCAACTCCAACACCACTTGACATTTTTCTAACTGTAAAAGTTTCATTTACAGATCCACCTCTACGAGCAACTACAGTTCCTTCGAAAGCTTGGATACGTTCTCTCTTACCTTCAATAATCTTAACATCTACTCTTACTGTATCTCCTACACGGAATTCAGGAATGTTAGGATTAATTTGTTTTGCATTGATTTTGTCAATAATATTCATATTCAAATTCTCCTCTCTATATATGTGTTTTATGATGATCATATTTAAAAATATATAATAAGAACAGCGGATCATCCACTCGACGAATAAGATTATAACATAGTCTTATAAAAAAAATCAAGTAAATTTCTTTATTTATCAATATATTCTCTTAATTCATCTCTTATTCTTTCTTTTTCTTTTCTTTCAGCTTTATCATAATATGAGTATTGTTCACTTCTAACAGTTTGACTTTTAATCCATACAGGCTTCTTTTTAATATGTAGAGTCATGTCATCATCTTTCTTTTCTTCTACTGGATATGTCTTTTGTTTCATTATACTCACCTCTTTCTTATTATAACAAAAGAGATGGCTTATTCGCCATCATCTTTCATTGTATAAACATAAATTGTATTTCCATCTTCTACATAGAATTTAGATTTAATATTATTAATCTTTTCATATACAATTGGTTTTTCTAATGTATTTCTAGCATCCATTAATTCATCAAATTCTTCTACTTCAACTACATTAGCATCTTCTGGTATTACGTAATCACTTGTAGCATTAACTATTAATTCATCATTATCTCTTAAGATTGCTTTTAACTTAGTATTGTATTCATTATCTAAATGTTGAACCATATACATAAAGTTAGTTAAATATGTGAATAATAAGATATCCATTAATAAACATATTACTGCGATGAATACATAGAATGGATCAATAGTTCTTGTTTTTAGATTATTAATAACTAATTGATTTTGATTATCTAGATTACTAGATTTAATCATAAATGATTCTTCAGTTAATGGAATTGTGATATAAGATATCTTTCTATTTGTTTCTCCATCTTTTAAATATAATCCTACTTCTACTTCAGCACTTGATGCGATTCCAGTTTCTTCCATATACTTATATACTATATTTCTATAATGATTAAAATCTACATCAGCATCTGCTGAAAAAGTAATTACTTCTCCATTAACATTAATATTTGTATCATTTATTAAAGTATAATCTTTTGTATATCTAATTCTACTTGAATCAGATTGATCATATATTTTTAATTTAGCAATTACTGAATAACTAGAATTAAATGTATGTTTTTTATTAAATACTGATTCATAATTAAATGTAGCATGTATATTTTTAACTACACTTGAAATATAATCCAAATCTTTAGTTAAACAGTTTTCGTTATTATAAACTGTTACTCCATTTGTACATACTATATAATCATTAGAAGTATATTCTGAATATGTTGTAGATCCACCTAATTGATAATCTAATGCTTTAAATACAAATAGTATACATAAAACTAAGAATAGAACAATCATAACAATTAATGTAATTATTCTAGATAAATAATTATAATGTTTTTTACCTAAGATATATTTTTGGATGAAGTTTTCTTCATTCTTCTCTTTTGGAGCTTCTTTAGTCATTTCATCATAAATTCTATCTAATTCTTCTTGTTTTGGAAGAGATATTTTCTTAGTTTGTTCTTCAACTAATTCATCTAATTCTTCTTTAGTTATTTCTTTAGGTTCTACTTTTTCTTCTTTATCTTCTTTTTCATCTACTATTTCATCAATTATCTTTTCTACTTGTTCTTTTTCAGATAATTCTTTTACTTCTTCTTTGATTTCAACTACTTCT
>JAUNMV010000054.1:0-6145 GCA_030531695.1 Bacilli bacterium
TGGTTTCTTAGTATTATTAGTATTATTAGGATTTGGTGCTTCTACTGGTTTATTATTTTTATCTATAACTATATATCCAATTAAACCAACTATTACTAGTACTAATACTACTACTAAAATAATAATTCCTTTATTTGCTTTTTTAGCAACTACTTGTTCTTCCATAGATATTCCTCCTTATTATTAATTCTATCATTTTATTAATAATAAAAAAAGATGGAAATCCATCTTTTAAAATAATGATAATTGGTTTGAGTCAGGTAAATCTTTTAAGATACCCATTTCTTGCATCTTAGCTATTAATGTACCTGATACTTTTCCTCTTATTTGGACATCTTCTACACTTAAGAATGGTTGTTTTTCTCTTTCTTCAACTATCTTCTTAGCTACTGTATCTCCTAATCCTTCAATTGCATTGAATGGTGGATATATTTCAGTATCTGAGGCTGCTACCCAAACAGTTGCATCACTCTTATATAAATCTACTGGTAAGAATTTAATTCCTCTAGCTGTAGCTTCTAGAGCTACTTTTAGAGATTCAGCTTGACCATTTTCTTTATTTGTAGCTTCAAATCCTTTTACTTGAATATCTTCTATTCTACTTCTTATAGCATCATAACCTGTAATCATTGGTACTAAATCTACATCTGTTGCTTTACTAGAATACCATGAGGCATAGAAGTATACTGGCATATGTACTTTATACCAAGCTATTCTAAATGCACTTATAACATATGCTGCAGCATGGGCTTTAGGGAACATGTACTTAATCTTTTGACATGAACCTATAAACCATTCTGGTATATTTGCTTCTTGCATTGTTTTAACATGTTCTTTCCATGTTTCTGGATCTTTTGATGCTTTACCTTTACGAACAAACTCCATTATCTTGAAAGCTTTAATTGGTTTTACTCCGTGATACATTAGATAAACCATAATATCATCACGACAGCCAATTGTTTCTTTAAATGGAACTATGTTATTTTGAATTAATTCTTGAGCATTACCTAACCAAACATCAGTACCGTGTGATAAACCAGAAATTTTAATTAACTCGGCGAATGTAGTTGGTTTAGTATCCTCTACTAATTTTATTGTGAAAGCTGTACCAAACTCTGGTATACCGAGTGTACCTGTATTACACATTATTTGGTCTGTAGTGACTCCTAATGCTTCAGTTGAGGTAAATATACTCATAGTAGCTTTATCGTCTAGAGGAACCTTTAAAATATCTGTTCCTGATTGATTTTGGATTAATCTTAATTGAGTTGGGTCAGAATGACCTAAGATATCTAGTTTTAATAAACATTGATCTATTGAGTGGTAATCAAAGTGTGTAGTCATCCACTCAGCTGTTGCATCTTCTGCAGGGAATTGATAAGGAGTAAAGTCTTCTACATCTTTATAATCTGGTATAACAACAATTCCTCCTGGATGTTGTCCAGTAGTTCTTTTAACTCCAGTACATCCAATTGCTAAACGTTCTATCTCTGCAGTACGCATATCATTTATTTCATGTTCTTCACAATATCCTTTTACAAATCCAAATGCTGTTTTATCAGCTACTGTACCAATAGTACCTGCTCTATAAACATTATGTTCTCCAAATAATACTTTAGTATAAGCATGAGCAGATGCTTGATTTAAATCTGAGAAGTTTAAGTCAATATCCGGAACTTTATCAGCATTAAATCCTAAGAATGTTGCGAATGGCATATCTTGCCCATCTTTAATCATAGGTATATGGCAATTAGGACATTCATGATCTGGTAAATCGAACCCTGATGAATAAGTAGCTCCTAACGGATTACCTTCTTCATCATCAAATATACTTAATTTACATTGATCACATCTATAGTGTGCCGCTAGTGGATTAACTTCAGTAATACCCATCATAGTAGCAACGAATGAAGATCCAACAGAACCTCTGGAACCAACTAAGTAACCTTCATCATTCGAGTGTTTAACAAGTCTTTGAGAAATCAAGTAAATAGGATCGAATCCTCCACCAATAACTCCACCTAATGTTTTCTTTACTTTTTTAGCCAATCCCTTTTCATCTAACTCTTCTTCTGTTGTTCGTTTTACATATTCAGTAACCATAGCTTTAATGTTATCTGAACCTTTTAATATTTCTTCATGTAATCTTTTATGTACTTCTACCTGGAATTCTTCATCAGGAAGATTCTTCTCTTGTAATTCTTCAGAAATTATTTTAAATACTATATCTCCATATAGCTCTGTTGCAATACGTTCTTCTATCATATATGGTAATGGTTCTCCATACCAATCTTTTGCTTTTGTATAAACTAGATCAGTAACAACAACTGGACAATCTAAGTATTCTTTTCCATCATCACTCTTTACACGAGGAGAGAAAGGGATACCACCAGTATCTGGTATAACTTCATATATTTCTACCATATCAGCTATCTTATTAGGATTTTCTATTACTAATCTATGTATAAGTTCATCATCATTTAAGAATTTAAAGTCTTCTAACATTTCATCTGTAGTTCTAAAGTGATTAGAAGGAATTTCTTTTATACCACTCTTAGCTAAAGGATGTCTTCCTCCTCCAGGAACTTTTTGATTAACAATAATCTCTCTATAAATCTTATCTTCTCTTTTTAGATGATGCACATCTCCTGTTGCAACTATAATTTTACCTGCTGCTTCTGTTACTCTAATAATTTTTTCTATATTAGCAGCTAATTCTACTTCTGTTGCAAAATCATTTGTTTGAATTAAGTGATTATAACATTCAAGAGGTTGTACTTCTACATAGTCATAGAATCTAATAATATTAGATAATTCGTCATCGCTTTTACTCTTAGCCTCTTGGAATACTTCACTTTCATAGCAACCTGCTCCTACTAATATTCCTTCTCTATTCTCTTCAATTACACTACGTAATATTCTAGGAGTCTTATAAATATATTTAGTATTAGCAAGACTAATAATTCTAAATAGATTTTTTAAACCAGCTTTATTTGTAACTAATAAATTCACATGATTAGCGCGACCATATTTATGTATTTCATCTTTTGTTACTAATTTATCTAAATCTGTCATAATTTCTATATTACGATTAGATAATTTCTTTAACATTTTATGGAATACTAGAGCAGTACCTTCTGCATCATAGTCACCTCTATGATGAGCTGATTCATCCCATGGGACTTCATATCTCTTTACTAAGGCACTTAATGAATGTCTAGCATATGTATTATCCATAGTTCTTGATAATTCTAAGGTATCTATTACTGGATTAGTAAATGTACCAAAGTTATATTTTTTATAAGCCATTTCTAAGAAAGATACATCGAACTTAGCATTATGAGCTACCATTGGACAATCTCCAAACCATTCAATAAATCTTCTTACAGCATTTTCTTCATTATCTTTTCCTTCTAACATTTCATCTGTAATATTAGTTACTTCTGTTATTTTAGTAGGAAGTGGTCTACCTGGATTAATTAATTCATCATACTTTTCTATGATTTCTCCATTTTTTATTTTAACTGCACCAATTTCTATTATGGAGTCAGCTCCACCGGCATTAAAACCTGTAGTTTCAAAGTCAAATACTACAAAAGTTTGATCTAACATTACTTTATCATTAGGTCTTAACACTATATTTACTGAGTCATCTATCATTGTAAGTTCACAACCATAGATAGCCTTAAATGGCTCTTTTCCTTCTTCTAAGTTCTTGTTGTAATCTGTTACATAATTAAATACATGTGGGAATGCTTGAGCTCCATTATGATCTGTTATAGCTATTGCTCTATGTCCCCATTTAATAGCTTGTTTAACTAAATCTACTTCATCACATAAACCATCCATTTGACTCATCTTAGTATGAGCATGTAATTCTACTCTTTTTTCTTCAGCAGTATCTTTTACTGTATCTACTTGTTTTTCTATTTTTACTATATCTCTAGCATTTAATACTAATTCTTTAGAAAATTGATCATTCTTTGTATATCCTCTAATCTTATACCAATTACCTACTTTAAATTCTTTACATAGAGCACCATACTCATCTGCATCTCTTGAGAATACTTTACAATAAATACTATCTGAGAAATCAGTTATTTTTAGTGTTATTATTTTAAAGTCAGTTTTTGGTGACTCAAAGTAATCAGTACCAAATACTTGGGCTTCTACTGTTACATTATTATCTTCTCCTAATAGAGTCTTAATTTTAATAGGATCATCTTTTATACCTCTACCTATTACACTATTAGGATCTTTTGGTTCTTTTTTAGTATATTTCTTTTCTCCATTACTTTGTTGTGTTTCTGTTACATCTTTTTCTTTAGGTTTAATGGCATTTATATCAATATTATTTACTTCGTTATTTAATTCATTTTGTATTTCAGATAATATATTTTCTTCATGTCTTATTACTACTTCTATATTAAATTTATATCCTAATCTTCTATAGAAGTTTTCTATCTTATTAACGCAACTATTTAATCTTTCTAATTCTACTTCATTAGTTGCTACTAAAACTAAGAATCCATCTTCTACTTTTAAACTATCTTCATATATTTCTAATACTTTTAAATCTTCTTTTAGAGTTTTTAATAAATATTTATAATAACTTAAATATGTATCTATAGATGGATTTTCTATATTCCAAATAATAGTTATTTCAGGGGCTTTTTCATCTAATAAATGTACATTTTCTTCTACTTGTTCTAGAGCTTCTAATGGTAGTAAATCTTTTTTATCTATATAGATATTCCATGAACCATTTCTAGATGATACTACTATTCTTTTTATTTCTGCATCATTAAAATATTGATAATAATTATTATCAATATTTATTTTATCTAATAAAACTTTTATCTTATCATTCATGACGAACCCCACCTTCATGTAATATTTTTTATAAATATGATAGATTATTAATTCTAATAATATATTTTTTATTTCTTATTATAAAATCAATAAACTCTTCTAAACTCATTTTAATTAGTTCTTTTTCATAAGCTATCTTATTATGATCAAACTTAATTCCATCTCTTGCCATATATGATACCATATCTTCTTTTTTGATTCCAAGAAACATTAACCAATATGGATAGATTTGTACTTTTAAATATTGTAGTTTCTTATTACCATCTTTATAATGACTTTTATTATCTAATGTAGTTGCAAACTCATTTAAGACTGCTAATTCTAATATAGCATCTTTTATATCATCATTATTCTTTTCTTTTATAGTGGTCTCTTTTTTTATAATTTCATTGACTATAGATATTAAATACTCATTATCATCTTTGTACTGTTTACCTATAATAAATGCTGATTCTTTATTAGACAACTTAATTATTTCACTACAATTAAACTCTTTATTAATTATAAATACATTATAATCTGGTAATTCCTTTCTAATTATATTATTGAAAAGATTATTTATTTTTCTATTATTCTTATCCCATATTTTTATAGTGCTGATACGTGCTTTTTCTGCTTCTTTTTTTATGATTTTAAAATCATCTTTTTCCATAATAGCATTATAGACAGTATCATTATTAGGAATATAGTTTTTATAATCTTTTATTATTAAATCTTTTTCATAATATATATTATTATATTCATCTTTATAAGCATTCCACAGCTTTTCTTTAGCTCTTTTAAAACTATCTTTAATTGATTTAGTATAAAGAATATTCCAAGCTATTAGATATTCATTAGTTAAAAATTTTATGTTCATTTATCTACACTTCCAAAACCTTATAAATATATAATATCACAAAAATAAAAAAAGTTGAATTTACATCCAACTTTTAAATAATCATTTTATAGATATAATATCCTGCTCCTGCAAGTACTGCTAATACAATTAGTATTATGAATAATTTTAAAAGTAATGGCATCTTTTTTTCTTTAAATTCATCATCCATTTCACCTTCAAAATCTTCATTAGATAAATCCATACTTCTTGTATAGAATTCACTATCTGCTGTACCTACTCCTTCTATTTCATTTTCTTCTGGTTGATTATTATCTATTTCTTCACTTAGTTTTTGTAAATCTTCTACATTTATTTTTTCATTAGTAATAAATGATTTATCTTGATCTTCATCTTCTACTACTTCTATATCCATATTGATTGCTTTGGTAAGAT
>JAUNMV010000054.1:6155-8542 GCA_030531695.1 Bacilli bacterium
CTGTTGCTTCTTTTAATGAATCTTCTTCATTATCATATTTCATTCTTACTGGAGTAGTTATTTTTAAATCTTCTTCTAATTCTTCTTCTAAAGTTTTTTCTTCTTCCTTTTTTTCTTCATTTGGGGCTTCTACTTTATCCATAATAGAAGTAGCCATTAATTCACTTAGTAAATTAACACTAGTTATTTTATCTATTTCTCCAGCTAATGTTTTAGAAGCTATTGTATCTATTAATTCATGTAATTCATCTTCATCTGGATGAGTAAACTTTTCTTTTCTTTCTTTTCGATACTCTTCTAATTCTTCTTTAGTCATACTTAGAAGAATATTATATTTATCATTTTTTAGTTTTCTTTTTGATTCATATTCATCTTGTGTTCTATTTTTTCTTGCTTCTGCCATTACACTGTTAATATCATATACTCTATTTTCTTTTTCTTTATAGATATTTTTAAATTCATCTAATTCTCTTTTTACTTTAGGTCCTGGTATTAGATTAGAATACTCTCGCATTTTTTGATAGTTTTCTCTTGTTCTTGTATTTCTATCTACTGAACTTATTTCAAAAGCATTAGCATTTGCTACATCTGTGAAATTAGTGTATCTAGTATTATTTCCAATGTTTTGATATAGGTCTTTATTCTTATCAGACCTACTTAATTTGTTAGTATTTTCCTCTTCGTTATACCTATCCATTCGTCTCACACTAACCACCATCCTATCTTAATTCTAACATAATACATTTTAAAACAAAAGAAGTAATTATCTCTTTACGTCAAAGCTAATCTTAGTTATAATATGATTTGGAGGAGGCGTACAAAATGAAAGTAAAAGTTAATCAAGATTCTTGCATCGGATGTGGAGCTTGTGCTGCAATTTGCGACAAAGTATTTGAAATCAATGATGATGGATTATCTCAAGCTAAAGTAGAAAAAGTTGAAGATAATGATACTCAAGATGTAAGAGATGCAGCAGATGCTTGTCCTACAGGAGCAATTGAAGTAGAAGAATAAAAAAAGAAGTACTTATGTACTTCTATTTTTTTAGGCTATAAATAATTGCTACTTCTTTTGGAGTTAATTTTCTATATTCTCCTGATTGTAAACCTTCTAGATTAAATATACCAATTCTTTCTCTTTTTAATTTATCTACTAGTATTCCAACTGCTTCAAACATTCTTTTTACTTGATGATTTTTTCCTTCATGGATAATTATTTCTACTGTTGATGTATTATTTTCTTGATTAACTTTCTTTAGTTTAACACGAGATGGTTTTACTTTTACTCCATCTAGTTCTATACCATCTTTTAATTTATTAATTTGTTCGCCTTTAATAATACCGTTTAACTTAGCAACATAAACTTTATCAATCTCACTTTTTGGATGAGTTATTATATTAGCAAACTCTCCGTCATTAGTTAGTAATATAGCTCCTGTTGTATCATAATCAAGTCTTCCTACAGGATAAATTCTTGCATCAGTATTTATATAGTCAATAACTGTCTTTCTATTTTTATCATCATTAGTAGTAGTAACTACCCCTCTTGGTTTATTTAATAAATAATATTCTTTACTTTCCTTTACAATAGGTTTATTATTTACCATTACTTCATCTTTATCAGATACTTTAGTACCTAATTCTGTTACTACTTTGCCATTTACTTTTACTTGTCCTTGTACAATTAATTCTTCTGCTTTTCTTCTTGAAGCAATACCTGCTTCTGCTATAACTTTTTGTAATCTTTCCATACTATTCACCGCCTCATTTATGACTTACATATTATATCATACTAGTACAATTTTAACAATTAATTTTTAATCTCACAATATTTATTATTTCTCATACAATACATTAAAAGGAGGAAAGTTATGTATCCTTATAATGATATGATTTATAGAACTTCTAATAAAGAAGATGAAAGATTCTTTTGGGCACCTTTTGTAGTAGGAGGACTTGCAGGTACTGCTTTAGGTTATGGAATAGCTAATAATAATCAAATTAATAATCAAGGGTATTATTATTATCCACAACCTATGTATTATCCATATCCTACTTATGTTTATCCTAGCCAAAATACTTATTATTTTGATCATATGTAAAAAAATAATGACTTATGTCATTATTTTATTTCATCTATATATTTTTTTAATTGTTTAGATTCAGGACCTAAAATAATCTTTAATTGATTATCTATTTCTACAATACCTTTAGCACCTAATTTTTGGATACCCTCTTTATTTGCTTTAGAAACATCTTTTAAAGTTACTTTAAATCTTGATAGATTAGATTCTGTTGAAACTATATTGTTTTTTCCACCTAATAATTCAACTAATTTATTAAAATCTAATTCTGCATCTTTTTTTGTTGCTTTTAATACTGCCATTA
>JAUNMV010000084.1 GCA_030531695.1 Bacilli bacterium
CTTTTCTATTAGTTTTTCTTCTATAATTTTATAATTATAATTACTTATAATATCTATATTATCTTTTGGTATTTCTACTAGATAAGTAATATTATTATTAAATTGTTTATCTATAATATTTATGTTTTTTAAGATGTAGTCTAATTGTTTAGAATTAGAATAATCTTCTGTTATTTCTATTATGTATCCTTCTATTAAATCTATATAATTAATTTCTTCTAGTGCTGTAGTTAAACTCTTAGTATAAGCTCTTACTAAGCCTCCTGCACCTAATTTAATACCTCCAAAGTATCTTACTGTTATTGCGAGTATATTTACTATATCTTCTTTTATTAAGACATTTAACATAGGTATTCCTGCAGTACCTCCAGGTTCTCCATCATCTGATGATTTTTCTTTACCAATTAATCTATAAGCATAACAATAATGAGTAGCTTTAGGATATTTTTCTTTTACTTCATTCATTATTTCTTCTAAATTAAAGTTATCATTTATTTTATATAATAGAGTAATAAACTTAGAATTTTTTATTTCATAAATTGTTTCTATATTACTACTTATAGTTTTCATAAAAACACCTCAAAAATATTATAACATATCTATTATTATTTATAATTTATGTTATAATTAAAATTGTAGAAGGGAGAGATAAGGAGTGTTTAAACGTAAACATGATAAAGAGGTCGATTTAACTAGTTTAAATGATATATTACGTACTGGTAAGAAGATTATTAGAATTGGTTATATTATGGCTATTGTATGTCTAATTTTACTAGCTACTTATATTATTAAAGAATGGCATATATTAAAATATATAGGAGAATTACTTAGAGTTATATCACCTATATTTATAGGATTTTTACTTGCATGGTTATGTGTACCAATGGTTAATTTCTTACAAAATAAGAAATTTCCTCGAATAGCAGCTTGTATTACTATATATTTAGGTTTAATTCTAATTGTATTTTTATTAGGATGGGCTTTAATTCCTAATTTAGTATCTCAAATTGCGGATTTTGCGAAGAGCTTACCTGATATAATACAAGAACTTAGAAGTTTTAGTGATGGTATATTTGAATCTATTAATAATCCGTTAATTGAATCTAGTGATATTAAGAGTGGAATATATTCTACTATAGAAGCATTTGGAAATGAATTTACTAATGATTTACCTGAAAAGTTATTTAATTTAGGTAAAGTACTTATTAGTGGTGGCTTAAATGTAATATTAGGTTTAATGATTGGTTTCTATGTATTATATGATTTTGATAAGATTAATTTAGCTATTAATAATATGTTACCTGCTGATTGGAGAGATGATTATCAAGATCTATGTAGTAGAATTAATGATTCATTAAGAAGTTATGTACAAGGACTTATCTTAGTAATGTTAACTCAAAGTATTGGATTAACTATAGCTGGAATTAAAGCACCATTATTATTCGCTTTATTCTGTGCTTTAACTGATGTTATTCCATATTTTGGACCATATATTGGAGCTATCCCAGCTATTATTGTAGGATTTACAATGTCTCCTATAGTAGGCGTTTGTGTAATTATATCTATAGTAGTAGTTCAATTACTTGAAAATAATTTCTATCAACCTTTGATTATGGGTCATACAATGAAATTACATCCAGTT
>JAUNMV010000007.1 GCA_030531695.1 Bacilli bacterium
AACATTATATGTTAAAGAAGCAAGAGTAGATGCTGGTCCAGTTATGAAACGTCATTTCTTTGATTCACGTTCTCATATCGGACATAGAGATCATAGAACTAGTCACATTAATATAGTAGTGGCTACAAGAAACTAATAAGGAGGTTACAAAATGGGACAAAAGGTAAATCCTAATGGACTTAGAATTGGAATCAATAAAGACTGGCAAGCAAAATGGTATGCTAACAATACTGATTTTTCTAAAACATTAGAAAGAGATGTTAAGATTCGTAATTATATCGAAAAGAATTTAAAGAACGCTAGCATAGCTAAAGTTGAAATTGAAAGAAATGCTAAGAGATGTGAAGTTGTTATTCACTCTGCAAAACCTGGTGTTATTATTGGACACGGTGGAGAAGGCATTGAAGAATTAAAGAAAGCTATTTCTAAAGTTGCTGGTGAAGAAATTCAAATTACAATCAGTGATATTAAGAAAGCTGATATGGATGCTCAATTAGTTGCTGAAGGAATAGCAAGTCAAATTACAAACAGAGCATCATTCCGTATGGCTCAAAAACGTGCAATCAGAAATGCAATGAAAGCAGGAGCTAAGGGAATTAAAACAAGCGTATCTGGACGTTTAGGTGGAGCAGATATGGCTCGTAGCGAAGGATACACAGAAGGAACTATTCCTCTACATACATTAAGAGCTGATGTTGATTACGGTTTCGCTGAAGCTGATACAACATTCGGAAAAATTGGGGTAAAGGTATGGATCTATAAAGGAGAAATCCTAAACAAAAAGGCAAAAGGAGGTAATTAATATGTTAATACCGTCAAGAACTAAATATCGTCGTGTTCATAGATTACCTTACGAAGGACGCTCTCGTGGTAATAGAGAATTATCATATGGCGAATACGGTCTTATGGCTAAAGAAGGAGCTTGGATTACAGCTAATCAAATCGAAGCTGCTCGTGTAGCTATGACTCGTTACATGAAACGTGGTGGAAAAGTTTGGATAAACATTTTCCCACACATGCCTTTAACTAAAAAACCTATCGGTACAAGACAAGGTAAAGGTAAAGGTAATGTTGAAGGATGGGTAGCAGTAGTAAAAGAAGGAAAAATAATGTTCGAAATCGCTGGTGTAGATGAAGCTACAGCTCGTGAAGCATTAAGACTTGCTTCTCACAAACTACCAATCACAACAAAATTTGTTAAAAAAGAAAATGGTGGTGAAGTAAATGAAGGTTAAAGAAATAAGAGAATTATCAACTGAAGAAATCAACCAAAAATTATTTGAAGCAAAACAAGAATTATTTAACTTACGTTTCCAACAAGCAACAGGAAATTTAGAAAAACCTTCTAGAATTAGAGATTTAAGACACACCGTTGCAAGATATAAGACCGTTCTAAGAGAACGTGAGATTAGCGAGTAGGAGGGAATAAGACATGGAAAAGAAAATTAGTAGAGAATTAGTTGGTAAAGTTATTAATGCAACTAACGATAAAACTATAAATGTTTTAGTAGAAACTTATAAAGTCCATCCTAAATATCACAAGAGAGTTAAAAGCTCTAAAAAATATTGTGTACATGATGAAAAGAATATAGCAAAAGTTGGAGATGTGGTTCGTATAGTTGAAACTAGACCATTATCAAAAACAAAACACTTTTATTTAAAAGAAATAGTAAAAGAAGCAGTTATTATTTAACGCTTAGATGAGAAGGAGGAATAATTTATGTTACAACAAGAAAGTCGATTAAAAGTTGCTGACAACTCTGGAGCACGTGAACTATTAGTAATCCGTGTATTAGGAGGAAGTAAAGTTAAGACTGGTAACATTGGTGATGTAGTAGTTGGAACAGTTAAAAGTGCCATTCCTAATTCACCAGTAGCTAAAGGTAAAGTTGTAAAAGCAGTTATCGTTCGTAGTCGTCAAGGCGTTCGTCGTGAAGATGGATCATACATTAAGTTCGATGACAATGCTTGCGTTATCATTCGTGATGACAAGAGTCCAGTAGGAACTCGTATCTTTGGACCAGTAGCAAGAGAACTTCGTGATAAAGATTACATGAAAATTGTTTCTTTAGCAAAAGAAGTACTATAAGAGGAGGATAAATATGAACTTTAAAGTTGGAGATAAAGTTGTAGTTATCGCTGGTTCTGATAAAGGTAAAGAAGGAAAAATAATTAAAACATTAAAAGCAGAAAATAAAGTAATAGTTGAAGGAGTAAATGTTGTTAAGAAACATGAAAAACCAACAGCTATGTCAAATGGTGGAATTATTGAAAAAGAAGCACCAATCGCTGCATCAAATGTTATGATAATTGATCCTAAAACTAAGAAAAGAACTAGAATAGGACATACAACAGATAAAAATAATAAAAAAATAAGAATCGCAAAAAAATCAAACGAGAAGATTGATTAATTGGAAGGAGGGTAAATATGAACCGCCTAAAAGAGAAATACTTAAATGAAGTTGTTCCAAGTTTACAAACAAAATATAATTATAAGTCAGTTATGGAAGTTCCAAAACTAGAAAAAATCGTTATTAATATCGGAGTTGGTGATGCAACTGGAAATTCTAAATTATTAGATGCTGCAGTAGCTGATTTAACTAAGATTTCTGGACAAAAACCAGTAATAACTAGAGCTAAGAAATCAATCGCTGGTTTCAAAGTAAGAGAAGGACAAGCAATTGGATGCAAAGTTACATTAAGAGGAGAAAATATGTATAACTTTATGGATAAGTTAATATCTATTTCACTTCCTAACGTAAGAGATTTCCGTGGAGTAAGTCCTAGAGCTTTCGATGGTAGAGGAAACTATACTATGGGAATTAAAGAACAATTAATCTTTAAAGAAATTGATTATGATGATGTTGTTAAAGTACGTGGTATGGATATCGTATTCGTAACAACTGCAAAATCTAATGAGGAATCATTCGACTTATTAAACGGACTTGGAATTCCTTTTAGAAAGTAAAATGGGAGGAAAATTATGGCAAAGAAAAGTATGATAGTAAAGGCTAATAGACCACAAAAGTTCAAAGTACGTGAATACACTAGATGTACACGTTGTGGTCGTCCACACGCAGTTATGAGTAAATTCGGAATCTGCCGTATTTGCTTCCGTGAATTAGCTTATAAAGGACAAATACCAGGGGTTAAAAAATCAAGTTGGTAATTGGAAAGGAGGAAATAAATTATGGCAGTAGTAACAGATACAATTGCAGATATGTTAACAAGAATTCGTAATGCTAACCAAATGCGTTATGAAGAAGTTACAGTTCCTGCTTCAAACATCAAGAAAGAAATCGCAAGAATATTAAAAGAAGAAGGATTTATCAACGATTATAAAGTTGAAAACAATGATGCTCAAGGAACTATTGTTATGAATTTAAAATATTCTAACAAAAAGGAAAGAGTTATCACTGGATTAAAGAGAATTTCCAAACCAGGGTTAAGAGTTTATGTAACAAGTGATGAAATTCCACAAGTATTAAATGGATTAGGAATAGCTATTATTTCTACTTCAAAAGGAATTATGACTGATAAAGAAGCTCGTAAACAAAATATAGGTGGAGAAGTTCTAGCTTATATTTGGTAATATAGACAATGATAGTTTGAAACCCATCAATAAATGATGGTAAATTTAAAATGAGATATAGGAGGTGTCAATATGAGCCGTATTGGAAATCGTATCATTACAATTCCAGAAGGTGTTACTGTAGAACAAAATGAAAACGTTGTTACAGTAAAAGGACCTAAAGGTACATTAGAACAACAAATGTTAAAAGATATTACAATGAAGGTTGAAGGAAATGCAATTACTTTAGAAAGAGCTAATGAAAACGCTAAAGCAATGCATGGTACAATGAACGCTCTAATCAATAACATGATCAAAGGTGTTACTAAAGGTTATGAAAAAGGATTAGAAATCGTTGGTGTTGGATACCGTTTCAATGTACAAGGATCTAAATTAACAATCAATGCTGGTTATTCACATCCAGTAGTTATCGAAGTACCAAAAGGTTTAACAGTTGAATCAGTAAGTAATACTGAAATCACAGTAAAAGGAATCGATAAAGTATTAGTAGGAGAATTCGCTGCTAATATCAGAAAAGTAAGACAACCTGAACCATATAAGGGTAAAGGTATTCGTTACAAAGACGAACATATTCGTCGTAAAGAAGGAAAGAAAGCTGCTTAATAAGTAGGAAGGAGAAAAGATTATGATAAAAAAAGAATCTCGCAATAGTATGCGTGTAGTACGTCATGAAAGAATCCGTGCAAATATGTTCGGAACAAGTACTACTCCAAGATTATGTGTATTCAGATCTAATAAAGAAATTTATGCACAAATCATTGATGATGAAACAAGAACTACTCTTGTATCTGCTTCCTCATTAGAAAAAGAACTAAAACTTAAAAACGGAAGTAATGTTGAAGCAGCAGCAGCAGTTGGAAAACTAATTGCTGAAAAAGCTAAAAAAGCAAAAATTACAAAAGTAGTATTTGATAGAGGTGGATACCTTTATCACGGACGTGTAGAAGCTCTAGCTAACGCTGCACGTGAAAATGGATTAGAATTCTAATAGGAGGGTATTATGGCAGAAAGAAAAATGAGAGAAAACAATGATAAACTATTAGAAGAATTAGTAATTGATGTTAAAAGCGTTGTTAAAGTTAACAAAGGTGGACGTCAAAGAAGATATTCTGCTATAGTTGTTGTTGGTGACCGTAAAGGTAAAGTTGGATTAGGTATTGGAAAAGCTAATGAAGTACCTGATGCAATCAAAAAAGCAATTCAAGATGCTAACAAAAATATGATCACTATACCTCTAATCGATGGAAGAACAGTTGCACATGAAGCAATCGGTGAAGCAGGAGCTGCAAGAGTTATTATTAAACCTGCTGCTGCTGGTACTGGAGTTATTGCTGGTGGATCAGTTCGTGCAGTATTAGAATTAGCTGGTGTTCGTGATGTTGTCTCTAAATCACTAGGAGCAAGAACAAAATTAAATATGGCTACAGCTGCAATGAATGCATTAAAGTCAATTAAGACTGCTGAACAAGTTGCAGCATTACGTGGTAAAACAGTAGAGGAGATATTAGGATAATGAAATTAAATGAATTACAAAGAAATATCGGTGCTACTCATGCAAAAAAACGTGTAGGACGTGGATCAGGTAGTGGTCTTGGTAAAACAAGTGGTCGCGGACAAAAAGGTCAAAAAGCACGTAGCGGTGGTAGTATCAACCCAGTATTTGAAGGTGGACAATTACCATTATATAGAAGAATTCCAAAAAGAGGATTCTCAAATCATATGTTTAAGACAAGATACGCTGTAGTAAATTTAGATGCATTTAACGTATTTGAAAATAATACAGTAGTAACACCTGCATTATTAAAAGAAGCAGGAATTGTTAAAAATGAATTAGATGGAATTAAGGTTTTAGGAAATGGTAAACTTGAAAAGAAATTAACTATTCAAGCTAACAAATTCTCAAAATCAGCAGAAGAGAAGATAAAAGAGGCTGGAAGTAAAGCTGAGGTGATCTAATATGTTTACAAACATGAAGCAATTATTTACTTCAAGTAACAAGGATCTACGTCATCGTATATACTTCACTCTTGGAGCATTAATGATCTTCATATTAGGTATCTCTATCAGAGTTCCTGGAACTGAAGATGTAACAAGTAGTTTAGGATTCTTAGAGCTTCTTAACACTATGGGTGGTGGAGCTTTAAAGAATTTCTCAATATTTGCATTAGGTATTATGCCTTACATTACTGCATCAATTATTATGCAATTATTACAAATGGATATAATTCCATACTTCTCAGAATTAAGTAAACAAGGTGCAACTGGAAGACAAAAGATTAACCAAATCACTAGATATATGGGTATCGCTTTTGCATTTATTGAGGGATATGCTTTTGCATTCTCATTCTTAGGATCATCATCTGATCCAATAAAATATCTATACATAGCAACTATACTAACTGCTGGTACTTCATTCCTACTTTGGTTAGGTGATCAAATCACTCAAAAAGGTTTAGGAAATGGTACAAGTTTAATTATCATGGCTGGTATCGTTGCAACATTACCACAAATGTTTATTGATGCATTTAATGGATTAATTACATTTGATGGAACAACTCAAGTAATAACATTAGGAATAATTAAATTTGTTCTATTTGTAATATTATATTTTGCAATTGTAATTGGAATGATATTCGTTCAAGAAAGTGAAAGAAGAATCCCAATTCAATATGCTAATAAGTCTCAAGGAGTTTATGGTAATCAAGCACAAAGCTTCTTACCAATTAAACTTAATACAGCAAACGTTGTACCTGTTATCTTTGCATCAAGCTTAATTTCAGTACCTGGAATTATTGCTCAATTTGTGAAGAATGAAACTTATACATTAATAGTACAAAAATACTTAACATATACAACACCAGTTGGATTTATGTTATATGTCTTCTTTATCTTTGTATTTAGTTACTTTTATACATTCATTCAAGTTAAACCTGATGAATTTTCAAAGAACTTACAAGATAATGGAGGATATATCCCAGGAGTACGTCCAGGAGAGGAAACTACTAAATATGTATCACGTGTATTATCTAGACTAACAGTTTTAGGTTCTACATTCTTAGTAGTAATCGCTGGATTACCAATTATATTTTCACAAGTTACAAGTCTACCAACATCAGTTTCAATTGGTGGTACTGGAATATTAATTGCAGTAGGTGTAGCACTTGAAACTTATAAACAATTAGAAGGAAGTATTTTAACAAGAAGTTATAAAAGAGGTTATAGTAGAAGGTAGTTTATGAAGAATATAATGTTTATAGCACCACCTGCTGCCGGTAAAGGAACTCAAGCAGAGTTAGTTGTTGAAAAATATCATATACCTCACATCTCTACAGGTGATATCTTAAGAGAAATCGCTAAAGAAGATAGTGAAATAGGTCAATATGTATATGAAACACTAGCAAGTGGTAAATTAGTTAAAGATGAAATTACATATCAATTAATAGAGGAAAGACTAGCACGCGATGATTGTAAAAACGGCTATATCATCGATGGCTTTCCAAGAAACATAGAACAAGCAATAGAATACGATAAGATCCTTGAAAAATTAGGATATGAAGTAGGAAATGTAATATTAATCAATATAGATGAGAAAACATTAGAAAAACGAATAACTGGAAGAAGAATATGTGAGGACTGCAAATCAATATTTAACATTAATGATGTTGCAAGTGCCCCTAAAGTTGAATCTGTATGTGACAATTGTGGTGGAAAATTATATCAAAGAAATGATGATAATTTAGAATCATTCCAAACTCGTTACCAAATGTATAAAGAAAAAACAGAACCAATAATTGATCATTACAGAGAGAAAAATGTATTAAAAGAAGTAAATGGTGATGACACCGTTGAAAATGTATTTAAAAGAGTAGATGCTATCATATCAGAATAGTATCTCTACAAAGTATCTTGAACCATAAATGAAGAAGGTACAACTAGATATTCAGCAAGAAACCTTCTTTTGGGGATACGTAGTTTTCCCTACAGCTTAAGCAAACTCTATAAATCAGTGATAAAGAGATCACTGTAGGTGAATTAGATAAAAATTTACACTGAAAAAAATATTTTTTATAAAATAGGAGAGGAATAAATGGCTAAAGAGGATACAATTGAATTAGAAGGAAAAGTTCTTGAAATTATTCCGGGAGGAAAATTCAAAGTTCAACTAGAAAATGGACACATTGTGGAAGCTCACGTTTCTGGTAAAATACGAATGAACTATATTCGTATCTTAGCAGGAGATACCGTAATGATAGAACTTTCACCTTATGACTTAACACGTGGGCGTATAACTTATAGAAAATAGTAAGTATATAAGTCCGCCGGTTTAAAGAAAACAAACAGACCTGTGGGCGTATAACTTATAGAAAATAAGTGCTGAAGCCTACACAGTAAAGTAGGCTAAAAACCTATCGTAAATAATAGGAGGGAATAAAATGAAAGTTAAAGCATCAGTTAAACCAATTTGCGAAAAATGCAAAGTAGTTAAACGTAAAGGAAAAGTAAGAATTATTTGTGAAAATCCAAAACACAAACAAGTTCAAGGTTAATTAATTATAGGAGGTGTACTTAATGGCACGTATTAAAGGTGTAGATATTCCAAATGATAAACATATTTGTATTTCATTAACATACATCTATGGAATCGGAAGAAATCTAGCAAAACAAATTTGTGAAAATGTAAAAATTGATCCAACAACTAAGGCTGGAGATTTATCTCAAGATGACTTAGTAAAAATCCGTGACGAAATCAACAAACATTTAACTGAAGGAGATTTACGTCGTGAAGTTAGTATGAATATTAAAACTAAAATGGAAATTAATTCATACCAAGGAAGTCGTCATAAAAAAGGATTACCTGTAAGAGGACAAAGAACTAATCGTAATGCTCGTACTCGTAAGGGTAAAGGTAAGACAGTAGCAAATAAAAAGAAAGTTTAGTTAATTAGTTAATATTAAAAAAGGAGGTAAGACTTATGGCTTATAAGACTAGAAAGAAAAAAGTTAAAAAGAATGTACCTGAGGGTATCGCTCATGTTCATTCAACATTTAATAATACAATAACTACAATTACTGACAATGAAGGAAATGTAGTTAGTTGGGCATCATCTGGAGCAATCGGTTTCAAAGGAAGTAAAAAATCTACTCCATTTGCTGCTGGTATGGCTGCAGAAGCTGCAGGAAAAGTTGCATTTGATATGGGAATGAGAAAAGTTGAAGTTCGCGTTAAAGGTTTAGGACCAGGAAGAGAAACTGCAATTCGTTCATTACAAACAGCTGGATTAGAAGTTACAGCAATCTCAGATGTTACACCAATCCCACATAATGGATGTCGTCCACCTAAACGTCCTCGTGGATAGTTTAGTTTTAATAAAAGGATAAACAATAGTGGAAAAAAATAAAGGGAGGTTAGTTCCATGTTACAATTTGAAAAACCAATTTATAAAATAACTGATTCTATAGAAAGTAATTTTTATGGAAGATTCGAATTAGAACCATTAGAAAGAGGTTTCGGTACTACTATAGGTAATGCATTAAGAAGAGTAATGTTATCTTCATTACCAGGTAGTGCAATTAGTAGTATTAAAATCGATGGAATACTTCACGAATTCCAAACAATCGACGGAGTTTATGAAGATGTAACTACTATTATTTTAAATTTAAAAGGTGTAGTATTTAAGAATTATTCAAATGAAACAAAAACAGTTCGTATTAACACTACAAAAGAAGGAGAAGTAACTGCTGGAGATATCGAATGTGATCCAGATGTTGAAGTAATCAATAAAGATAAAGTTATTTGTACTTTATCAAAAGGTGCTTCATTAAATATGGAAATGACAGTTACAAATGGTCGTGGATACGTTAGAAGTGAAGACAACAAGAAAATCTATGACATTAATAAAAAGGGAGTTATCGCTGTTGATTCTATTTACTCTCCAATCGAAAGAGTATCTTACGAAGTAGGAAATGCTCGTGTAGGTCAAGATGAAAGTTATGATAAATTAATTTTAGATGTATGGACAAACGGTTCAATTAAACCAGAAGAAGCAATTGCTTTAGCATCAAGAATCTTAATCGAACATTTCAACATCTTAACTGACTTATCTAGTATTGCTGATGTAAGCGGTATGATGATGGAAAAGAAAGAAGATCCAAAAGTTAAAGCTTTAGAAACTTCTATTGAAGATTTAGATTTCTCTGTAAGAGCATATAACTGCTTAAAGAGAGCTGGAATTCACACTTTACAAGATTTAGTAAATAACAGTGAATCAGATATGATGAAAATACGTAATTTAGGTAAGAAATCTCTTAAAGAAGTATTAGACAAGATTAGAGATATGGGTCTAGTATTACGTGACGAAGACTAAGATAAGGAGGAAAATGGTATGGCATATAGAAAATTAGGAAGAGATAACAAACATAGAAGAAGTATGCTTGCTACAATGACTAAACAAGTAGTTATGAACGAAAGTATCACTACTACTGAAACTAGAGCCAAAGAAGTACGTAAAGCTGTTGAAAAAATGGTTACTTACGGAAAAAAAGGTGACTTAGTTGCTCGTCGTAAAGCATTAGCATTCTTACATAACGATACTGAAGTTGTTGAAAAAATCTTCAATGACTTAGCTAAACGTTTTGAAAATAGAAATGGTGGATATACTCAAATTTTAAAATTAAATGAAAGACGCGGAGACGACGCTTTAATGGTAGTTTTAAAGTTTGTTGATGAAGCTAAATAATAATATAAATTAACAGTCCTATGGGCTGTTTTTTTATGTATAGTAAAATGAAATATTATTTGCTATAATAAAAATGTAGAGGTGATTTGTTTGAAAGCATTAATAACAGGAGCATCATCTGGAATAGGCCTTGATATGGCTAGATACTTAGCAACAAAAAAATGTGAATTAATATTAGTTGCTAGAAGTAAAGAAAAACTTGAAGAGATTCAAGAATCTTTACCAACTAAAGTAACAATAATTGTTGCCGATCTTTCAAATGAACAAAAAGTTAAAGAACTATATGTTCTTATAAAAAAAGAAAATATTGATATTCTAATTAATAATGCTGGATTCGGTTTATTTGGTGATTTCACTGATACTGATTTAAGTAAAGAGTTAGAAATGATTGATGTTAATATTAGAGCTGTTCATGTACTAACAAAATTCGTATTAAGAGATATGGAAAAGAAACAATCTGGATATATATTAAATGTAGCAAGTAGTGCTGGATTTGTTCCAGGACCTTTAATGGCTACATATTATGCAACTAAAGCATATGTTTATAGATTAACAGAAGCTATAGCAGAAGAACAAAGAGTAAAGAAAACTGGAGTTAAGATTTCTTGTCTTTGTCCAGGGCCTGTCGCAACAAATTTCCAAAATGTTGCTGATGTTAAATTTACTGTTAAACCATTAAGCAGTAGTTATGTTGCTAAGTATGCAATTGATGAAATGTTCAAAGGTAAGATTTGTATTGTACCTGGATTTAAAATGAAACTTGCAAAGTTCTGTGAAAGATTTGCATCAGATAGATTTATGGCAAAACTTGCCTATAATTTTCAAAAGAAGAAAGCTAAATAAAAGTTGGCTTTTTTTTCTTCTTATTATATAATAAAGGATGTACTGGAGGTGGGGTTATGGTTAAATGTATTGATATTACTGGCTTAAATTACATAAATATTTTTAAAAATTTATCATTTAGTATCGAGAAAAACAATATAACTTCGCTATCAGGACCTAATAATTCTGGTAAAACAGTTTTATTAAAAATTTTATCTAAACAAATAAATACAGATGGAACTATAAACGTATTAGATAAGAACATTAACGATTATAAAATAACAGATTATTATAAAATAGTTAAAACAATAATTCCTTTAGAAGAAATATTTTACTATGACACAGTTGAAGAAGAATTAAATTATTACATAAATCAATTATTCTTGAGTAAAGAAGAAACAAATAAGAGATTAAAGAATATTCAAAAAAATCTCTTTATAAATAAAATTAAGAAGAAACAAATAAAAGAATTAACTGATAGTGAGAAAGTTATATTACAACTAGCACTAGCGGTGGCATCCATGCCTAAGATAATTCTTATAGATGATTTAACATATTATTTAGAACATGACGATATGAAAAAAATAATAAGCTATTTCAGATATCTAATAAAAAACTACGATGTAACAATCCTAATTAATTCAACTAGACTAGAAGATATCCTAGAAACTGATAATTTATACATACTATCAGATAGTGAAATAATATTACAAGGAAAGCCTCTAGAAATATTACAAAAAGATAATATATTAAATAAAGCGGGAATTAAAGTACCGTTTATGATAGATTTATCAGTAAAATTAAAAGATTATAACTTAATAGATGAAGTAGAACTAGATATAAACAGGATGATTAAAAGACTATGGAATTAGTTTTCCTAAATCATAAAGTAGAAGAAGAAAACATTAATCTAGTTGTACATCATAATACTATTACAGGTTTAGTAAACGACAGTAATAAAACTATATTCAATCTTTTAAGTTTAAAAAAGATTGGAAGGGGTCAAATAATAATTAATAATGATAAAGTTGCTAAAGATGAAATCTTTATAAATCAAAAGAGAATTTCTGAAGTAACTGATAATATAATCTTTCCAGTATATGTTAATACTGTGGAAGAGTTAATGAATAATTACTTACGTATATATAATCTTAATGTCAAAGATCCATCAAAGAAATTAAAAGATTCATTAAAGATAGTTGGACTAGATGAAGAATATATTTCTCATGAAGTAAATACATTATCTTCATCAGAAAAGAAATTAATTACAATAGCAATAGGTTTATTATCCAATCCAGATACATTAATACTAGAAGAACCATTTAAGTACTTAGATTTAAAACAAGAAAAAAGACTATATATGTTACTACAAAAATTTAAGGAACAGTATAATAAGACTATTATAATAAAATCAGATAATTCAGATATTATATATAAATATACAGAAGAAGTAATTATTGTTAAAAACAATAATATATTAATAGATGGAGATACTAAAGAAGTATACCAAAGAGTAGATTTCTTAAAAAGAAATGGAATAAATATACCAGAGATAGTTATGATAACTTATCTAGCTAAGAAAGATAAAGAAGTTAAGATAGATTATCATAAAGATATAAGAGATATAATTAAAGATATATATAAACATGTTTAGGAGGTAATATGAGATACTTAATAAAGTTTTCCTATGATGGAACTAATTACTCAGGATTTCAAACTCAAAGTGGCTTAAATACCATTCAAGAAAAATTAGAAGAAGCTTTAAGTAAAGTAAATGATAAACCTACTAAAATAGTCGCAACAGGAAGAACAGATAAAGGGGTACATGCACTATGTCAGTGTGGACATGCAGATATTGATGTTAATATAAATGAATATAAATTAAAAAGAGCACTTAATAGTAATCTTCCAGAAGATATTCATGTTATAGAGACAAAACAAGTACCAGATGATTTCCATGCTAGATATAACATTAAACAAAAAGAATATAGATATATTATCTCTTTAGGAGAATATAATCCATTAGAGAGAAACTATGTCTTTCAATATAATTATAAATTAGACGTAGATGCTATGAAAAAAGCTATAAAGTACTTTGAAGGTTCTCATGACTTTAGAGCTTTTGTAACAGATAATAAAGAAAAAGAAAATTGTATTAGAACAATATACAAAACAGATATTATAGAAGAGAATAATAAACTTACAATAATATTTATAGGTGATGGCTTCTTAAGATATCAAGTAAGAAATATGGTAGGTTACTTAATAAAAGTAGGAGAAGATAAAGTGTCTCCTGAAACTGTTATAGATGTAATTGAAAGTAAAGATAGAACTAAATCAGGTAAAACTGCACCAGCAGAAGGCTTATATCTTTATAATGTAGAATATAAGGAGAATATAAATGAATGATACAACATTAACCTTAGGTACAAGTACAACACTAGATTTATTAAAAGTAGATGAAGATACAAAATCATCATTATTAACAACCACAACTACGTCTTTAACATCAGCTCATCCAATTAATAATTATCACTATCACTATTATTATGCTAATAGTTATATCGAATCATTATCAGAAGACCAATTAGCAACTGCTGATGAATTATTAAAACAAAAAGAGCTAGAATTAGAAAAACCTAAGCAATTAGTAATAACTAAGCAATCATAAGATTGCTTTTTTTGTTGGAATATGTTATAATATAGGGCATTCGAGTGAGTAAAAGGGGTAATTCTATGGAAGAGATAGATTATAAGAAAAAAATACGAACTTGTGAAAAATTAGGGGCTAAAAAATTCCAAAAAGTAGTCTTCAAAGTAGAAGATATAAAATGGAAAGTAGTAAAAAAATTAATACCAAATTATATTTCCTTTGGAGATAAGCTTATTGAAAAAAGTCGAGATAAAAAGATAAAAAGAGCAAAAAATGAAGAAGAGATATCTGCAATAAAAAGAAATGCAGCTCTACAAAAGATGGCTCTAAGAAAAGAATATAATAATAAAGAGAATATGAATTATCATATTAATAAAAATAAACCAACTGAGTTTCTAAGAGAACTAAATTGGAATAAGAATATTCACAAAAGAAATCTTATTTGGAATAGTATCTTATTACCAACAAGTATAGGTTTATCAATAGCAGGTGTTTGGCCAGCTATACCATTTGCTATCTATCAAGTAGCAAGTACATTTATAAACTTTCAATGTGTAAATGTTCAAAACTATAATATCTATAGAATAAAAAGAATAGAAGAAAAATTAAAGAAAAAAGAAGAAAAAGACTTAGAAGAAAAAATAGAAAAATATAAAGATGGATATCAAGTAATCGGAGATAAGATTGAAGAGAAAAAAGATATCGTAAATATAGATGAAATAGTTAATAGTATTACATCAATTGATCAATTAAAACAAATAAGAGAACTATTAACGAATGAACAAGCTAAAAGAAATATCAACAAAGTTGATGTTACTAATAAAAAAGGAGGAAAATAAAATGGTTATATCAGGAAATTCATTATTAGGAGGTACTACTGTAGCAGGAGTTGGATATGGAGCATATAGATTATGTGATAATACTATTGTAAATGGTAAATTCGATAAATTACGTGCAGTAAAACCTGGAATAACATCAATAGCAACAGGTGTTACAACAACAGTTGTATCTGCATATTCTGCAGGTAGACAAGCATCTCATCAAACAGCTAGTGCTTATGTTGAATCATTAAATGATCAACAATTAGCAAGCTTAGTTGAAATGTTAGATGAAAAAGAAAAAACAATGTCAGATGTAGTTAGTTTAGAAGAATCTAAAACTATGATAAAAAGAATATAATTTTGTTGTAAATCAACAAAAAAGTATTGATTTTTAATTGTATATTTAGTATAATTTTAATCGGTACATTCGACATCCCCACATAAATTGGACCCTGGGAAAGTCTAATTTAATAGGATTAAGGAGAAAAAATATGAATAGTTATATGCAAAAGAAAGAAACTGTAGAACGTAAATGGTATGTTATCGATGCTGAAGGAAAATCTTTAGGTCGTGTTGCTACATTAGCAGCTACATACTTACGTGGAAAAAACAAACCAACTTACACTCCAAACATTGATTGTGGAGACAACATTATTATCATCAATGCACAAAAAGTTAATTTAACTGGAAATAAATTAGATGATAAAATGTATTATAATCACTCTCAATACACTGGTGGTTTAAGAGAAAGAAACGCTAGAACAATGAGAGAAGAATTCCCTGTTGAAATGATGGAAAGAGCTGTTAAAGGTATGCTTCCACACAACAGATTAGGAAGACAAATGTATAAGAAATTATTTGTTTATGCTGGTAGTGAACATAAACAACAAGCACAAAAACCAGAAGTGCTAGAAGTTAAGTAGGAGGGTTTAAGTTATGGCAAAAGAAATAAAGAAATATACTGGAACTGGTCGTAGAAAGACAAGTGTTGCTAGAGTTACTTTAACTCCAGGAAAAGGAAAAATAACTGTAAATGGTCGTGATGTTGATCAATATTTTACAGATAAATTATTAGTATTAGATTTATGCCAACCATTAGAAGTAACTAATACAAGAGAAATGTTCGATGTAGAAGTTAAAGTAAATGGTGGTGGATTAACTGGTCAAGCAGGAGCTACAAGATTAGGTATCACTAGAGCTTTATTAGCTTATGATGCTACTACTCCAGCTGATTCTGAAAATAGCTTTAGAAAAATTCTTAAAGCTAAAGGTCTTATTACTAGAGATTCTCGTAAGAAAGAACGTAAGAAACCAGGTTTAAAGAAAGCACGTCGTGCACCACAATTCTCAAAACGTTAATACAGTTTATTCGAGTACTGCTTATGCAGTACTTTTTTTTGCATATAATTTAGTGGAGGTGTATATGAATAATATTTTATTCCAACAAATACTCACTACATCCATTGTATTAAGTGGAATAACTTGTACTTTTATACAGAAAACAAAAGGTTTATTTAAAACATCTAAATATCTAATCTTGTATTCACTAATAATAAATATACTATTTAGTATAATTTTCTCTTATTCATTTACCAAATTAAAACTACCAGAGTGCTTATGGACAGGGTTATTTTCATTTATAGGTGCAGACACAATCTATAAATCATTAGAAGGTAGATTATCCACACACAGATATATAAGAAATAAAAAGAAAAATATTAATCAATAACGATATCTAAATTGTTGTAAAAAAAAGAAAAAAAAGTTATAATGTCTATAGAATAGGATACTATCGGGGTGAACTATAATGATTGTAAGATTAATTAAAAAAAGTAAAATTCACAACTTTAATTTACCAACTACAATAGCCGGTAATTATTGGATAACTGATACTGACTATTTAGGTAATACCCGTAATCTTATTAATGTTGAAGAGCATGAAGGAAAATGGAAAATAAAAAGTGACTTTGAAACTAAGATAATGGCTGGAAATAGAGAAATAGAATCAGCTTATCTTAGTGATTATAGTATGTACTTTTTAAAGATAAATACAGATAATGAGTATGTTATTTTATATTGTTCACCTAATGCGGATAAAGTTACATATTCATTGGGAGTAACTAATGGACAAGAATTTATTATTGGAAATGATCAAAGAGCTAGTATAGCTTATTTAAACCCACTAGTGTCACCACAACATGCCAAATTAACATTGAATAATGGTGTATGGTCTATTATGGACTTAAATAGTAAATATGGTACATATGTTAATAATGTTGCTATCACACAACAAAAACTAGAATATGGTGATATTATTTTCATTATGGGATTAAGAATAATCGTAATGAATAATTCACTTATAATAAATAATATTGGTAACTATATAAAATATGATAGTGCTTGTTTCACAAAACTAATGCCTACAGTACAAAGACAAACAGAAGAAGATAATCCAGATGAAGAGGCAATAGAATTCTATAAAGAAGATGATTATTTCTATAGAGCGCCTAGATTTAAGACTAAGATAGAGGATGTTAATATAGGAATAGATCCTCCACCTAATAAAGAAGCAGAAGATACAACTCCAGCTATTTTATCAGTTGGACCTATGCTTACAATGGGTATGGTTTCAGGTACAACAGCATTCCAAAGTTTAAATAATGTTTTAAATGGAACAGCAGATTTATCACAAGTATATCCAAGTTTGATTATGTCAGGTGGAATGCTTGCATCTATGTTATTATGGCCTGTAGTATCTAAAAAATATCAAAACAAACAAAGAAGAAAAAAAGAAAACTTAAGACAAACTAAGTATTTAGAATATATAGAAGAAAAAAGATCTAAGATTCAATCTGAGATGAAAATACAAAGACAGATATTAATAGATAATTATCTACCAATATCTTCAACTAAAGAAATTCTATATGAAAAGAAAAGAAATCTATGGGAAAGAGAATTAGATCAGGATGACTTCTTAGATTTAAGATTAGGAATTGGTTCTACTAATCTAAGAGGAAATATCGGATTTCCACAATCTCATTTTGCCTTAGAGACAGATAACTTATTAGAAGAAGTATATAAGTTAGGTTCAGAATCTACAATGTTAGAAAATGTACCTATATCACTATCTCTATTAAAAAATAGAATTACTGCAGTAATAGGAGCTGCATCTATTAAACAACAATTCTTAGACGGTCTATTACTACAAATGCTTGTATATCATAGTTATGAAGACTTGAAAGTAGTAGTATTAACTGATGATAAAAATGCTTCAAATTGGAAATACTTAAAGATTGCACCTCATTGTTGGAATAATGAAAAAACAATGAGATATTACGCAACTAACTTAGATGAAGCTAAGGAATTATCACTAGCTCTAGAGCAAGATATCCAAGCGCGTAAAAATAAGGATAATAATGGTAAGATAGAAAAGAATACATTAGATTATCATCACTATAAACCATACTATATGATTATTACTGATAATTATAAAATGTATCGTGATCTAGAATTAATAAAAGATGTAGAATCAATGGACATTAACTATGGATTTAGTTTATTAGTAGTAAGTCCTAGATTAATAAATATACCTAATGAATGTAAAACATTTATTAGTGTAGGAGATAAAAAATCAGGAATATTTGAAAATGAATTAGTATCTAATAAACAAAAAGAATTCCAAGCAGATTATGATACTACATTAGATATGTATGATTGCTGTAAGATATTAGCTAATATTCCAATAGATATAGCTAAAGAAAACCAAAACTTACCAAATAGTTTATCATTCCTAGAAATGTATAACGTAGGTATGATAGAACAGTTAAATATTCAAAATAGATGGAAGAATAATGATCCAACTAAATCTTTAGCTTCCCCAGTAGGTTTAGATAGACAACATGAATTGTTTAAACTAGATTTACATGAAAAATTCCACGGACCACACGGACTAGTTGCTGGTATGACTGGTTCAGGTAAATCAGAATTTATTATTACATATATTGTATCTATGGCAATTAACTACCACCCATACGAAGTATCATTCGTACTAATCGATTATAAAGGTGGAGGTTTAGCCGGAGTATTCCAAAATAAAGAAACGGGTATGAAATTACCACACTTAGCTGGAACAATCACAAACTTAGATACAGTAGAAATGAATAGATCCCTTGCATCTATCCAATCAGAATTAAGAAAACGTCAAAGAATATTCAATGAAGCAAGAGACAAGTTAAATGAAAGTACAATTGATATTTATAAATATCAAGGATTATATAGAAAAGGTCTAGTAAGTCAACCAGTATCTCACTTATTTATTATTTCAGATGAGTTTGCTGAGTTAAAAGCTCAAAGACCAGAATTCATGGATCAATTAATCTCAACAGCTCGTATCGGACGTTCATTAGGAGTTCACTTGATTCTCGCAACTCAAAAACCATCTGGTGTAGTTAATGACCAAATCTGGTCAAATACTAAATTCAGAGTATGTTTAAAAGTTCAAGATAAGTCAGACTCTATGGATATGATTAAAGTACCAGATGCAGCATCTCTAAAGAATCCAGGAAGATTCTACCTACAAGTAGGTTATAATGAATTATTCGCAATGGGACAAGCTGCCTGGGCAGGAGCTCAATATTATCCAACAGATAAGAGAAAGAAAAAAGTAGATCAATCAATAGATTTATTAGATAACGTTGGTAATGTAATTAAATCTTTAGATACTAAATCAAGTGAAGTAGTAGTAGAATCTCAAGGTGAAGAAATTACTAACATAGTAAGATACATAGTAAATGAAGCACAGGAAGCTAATGTACACATAGATCAATTATGGTTAGATAGTATACCTGCAGTTATCTATGTAGATGAATTAAAGAAAAAATACGATTTCCAAATTAAGAAAAATGATATTAATCCAATTATTGGAGAATATGATGATCCAGATAATCAAAGACAAGCACTTCTTACATTACCATTATCTAAAGAAGGTAATACAATAGTTTATGGTTCTGCAGGTAGTGGAAAAGAATTAATGCTTACAAGTATTATCTATTCATCAATAACTGAACATGATTCAAGTGAAGTAAACTTCTACATTGTAGATTGTGGTGCCGAAACATTAACTGTATTTAAGAATGCACCACATGTAGGTGAAACACTTCTATCAAGTGATGCTGAAAAGATAGAAAATCTATTTAAGATGATAGTTGAAACTATTGAAGTAAGAAAGAAAATATTCGTAGATTATAATGGTTCATTTGATTTCTATATTAATCACGGAGGAAAACAAATACCATTAATCACAGTAGTAATTAATAATGCTGAAGCATTCTTTGAAAACTACCCAGATTATGAAGATTTAATTTCTCAACTTACAAGAGACTGTTTAAAATATGGAGTAATATTCATATTAAGTACAAATGGTCCTAATACATTAAGATATAAAGTTAGACAAAACTTTAGTCAAAATGTTGTATTACAATTTAATGATCCATCAGATTATGTATCTGTAATACCAGGAGTAAGAAAGAAAGAACCATCTAAGTTATATGGTAGAGGTATGATGCTTCTAGATAATATTTATGAATTTCAAACTGCATACGCATATAATCAAGATTTAATGACTGATTATATTAAAGTAGTATGTAAGAAATTAAAAGATATATGTACATTCCAAGCTAAGAAGATACCGGTATTACCAGAAACAGTAACACTAGAATCTGTAGAAGAAGCTTTAGGTAATGTAGCAGGAATACCTGTAGGTATAGAAAAAGAAGCTTTAGTACCATCTAGAATTAACTTAAGTGAAAACCCAATCTTCAATGTTACAGGTGATGATATAACATCAGATCCAGATTTCATTGATGGATTAATAAAAGCAGTCGCAACTATACCTGCATCTACTACATTTGTATTAGATACAATATCAGTATTAGATGGATATAGTTATAGTGACAATAATATAAAATATCAAGATGGAGACGTAGCAGAGAATGTAGAATCTCTAGCTCAAGCAATCAATGCTGGAATAGATGCTGGCGCAATGACTCCAATAACTTGCGTATTAATTGGTGCACTTAACTTCATGACTAAGTCACCAGAAGAATTAAAGAACCAATTCATATCAATTATAGATGTAGCTAAACAAACACCTAATGTTAGAATAATCTTTATTGAGACTATTAATAATATTAAAACAATGGCCTTCGAAGCATGGTATAAACCTAACTGTGACTTATCAGAAGGTGTATGGCTTGGTAATGGAATTGGTAACCAATTTACTATTAAAGTTACAACTGCTGCTAGAATACTAAGAGCAGAAATAGAACCAGGATTTGGTTATAATATCCATAAAGGAAAAGCTACATTAATTAAATTACTTTCAGGAAAGTAGGTGGAGTATGAAAAATAAAATACTTATAGAACTAGAAGTACCATTAATTGAAAAGAAATATGATTTATTTATTCCAATTAATAAAAAAGTAGGTACAATTAAAAGTCTTATAGAAGATGAATTAGTACAACTAACAGAAGGTTCTTATAAGAAAGATGAATCTACTAACCTATATAGTAAAGAAACTGGAATAATTTATGAAGTAAATAAAACAATAAGAGATACAGATCTAAAGAATGGTTCAAGAGTTATTCTTGTATAGGAGGTAACTATGTCAGATTATAATAAATATGTATTAGCTGTTAATAAAATATTTGAAGTAATTGGTAAATTAAAAACTAATTATACTGATAAAGATAATTTAGGATATATTGCCAATATAGAAGAATATAAAGATGTTGTAGTAAATAGTGCCAATACTTTTTCTAATAAAAAAGATGATACTATTACAGAACAACCTAGTATGCAAAAGCTAGATAGTTTGGAGGAATAATATGATAGAAAATATTAGTTATGAAGATATGGATAGTTATTCTAAAGAATTAAGAGCTAGTGCAGAAGTAATAAAAACACTAATAGATGGAAAAGATATAAAAGAGTTAGAAAACTTCGTAGAAGAAGTAAGTAAATATTCTAACTATCTAGAATCGACAGTTAAAATATACAGGGATGCAGATAATGTATTATCTTATTTAAAAAATAATTAATAAAAAGACTTCTTAGAAGTCTTTTTTTATTACTTTAACTAATATATTATTAATTATTAAATATACTTTATCTCCATTATAATTAATATTATTAGTATTAATATAATCTCTAGATAAAGTACTTAATTCAGTAGAATACTCTTCACTTAAATTTATATATAAGTATAAATTATTATTAATAATCTCATATTTATAGATCATATAATCACCTATAAATATATTGGTATAATTATATCTATTTATACAAAAAAAGAATTAAAATTCAAAATATTTTAATTCTTTATTTATTTCACAATCTATACCAGTAACATAATTCTTATTAGTAAATACTTTATTTAAATCTATTTGTTTACCATTTAAGTAATCATAAGATGCACATATAATAGTTCTAGCTTCTCTAATAGATCTCATATATAATTCAAAGAATGATTCAGTACTTGTCATATCATAAGTAGTAGGATTTCTCCATAACTTATTATTACTATTTAGAAAATTATGTTTATCTTCTAAAGTATAATGATAACTAATAGATTCAAATCTAAAACAATTCTTAGGAGTAAATGTATCTACAAGTTTATATATATTTTTCTTAATACCAAATCTATCTCTTCTAAGTAAGAATAAATCTCTCTTCATTTGTTTACAAGACTTATAGTAGATATAACTCATATTCTTAACATAGAATATTTTACTAAATACATCATCTATAACATAATCTAAGTTTATAGAAAATTCTCTAGTATCAAAACAAAACTTATCTAATCTAAATTTATATGGATTAATATTTTCTCTTCTCTTAACCATATCATTATCTATAAATGTTTCCATAAACATATGAATATTATTATATTTATATGTTTCTTTTTTCTTCTTATCAAATTCTCCAGATTTATATATAACATATGGATGTATATTAGAATCACTTACATAGTGGCATATAAAGCCAAATAAGAAAGATAAACATTCTTTATCATTACTTAGCTTTTTATCCTTCATAGTCTTTAAAATAGTGGTAAAAAAGGCTCTTGTATCATGAGTATGAAAATAGAAGTCTTTTTCTCTAATCTTTTTACCGGGAAAAATACTAAATAAGTTATAAAACTTAATAGGATCAAATCCTTGAGCAAACATTTTTAATCTATTAATATCAATATTTACTTTAATAGTATCAGGTAATATATCATATACATCTTTAGCAAAATATGCATGAGTAATAGTAGCTGGCATATAATCCCCCCTTACCAACAATCAACATTATTATAACATAAAATGTTCACCTAATTTTCATACTTTTAAAGAAAAGATATGTTATAATTTATAGTAGGTGAGATTATGGTACAGAAACAATTTAAAACTTTAGATGAACAATTAGATATATTTAGATATAAAGGTCTAGTTATCAATGATGAAAAGTATACTAAGCAAGTATTACTACGTGAAAATTATTTCTTTTTAAATGGATATAGACATTTATTTTTAAAATCAGAAACAGATAGAGTATTTAAAACAGGTACTACATTTGAAGAATTATACAGCTTATTCTTATTTGATAGATCTTTTAGAAATATCTTATTTAAATATTTATTAGTAATAGAGAATAACCTTAAATCTATTGTTTCTTATCAACTTTCTAAGAAGTATGGTTATCGTGAAAGTGATTATTTAAGACCTAAAAACTTCACACAACAACCAGAAAAACAAAGACAGATAAATGATCTTTTAAGAAAGATGAAAAGGCAAATAAGATTAAATGGTAGTCAACATAGTGCTACTCAACACTATGCATCTAACTATGGTTATATTCCACTATGGATATTAGTAAAAGTTTTATCATTTGGAATTGTTAGTGAAATGTTCTCTGTATTAAAAACTGAAGATAAAAAAGATATTGCTGATGCATACAATATAGAAGTAGAGTCTTTAGAAACATACTTACCAATGCTAGCTAATTATAGAAATCTATGTGCACATGAAGATATTCTTTATGATAATAGAACACAAAAACAAGTTGAGGATACAGTATATCATCAATTATTAAAAATACCTAAAGTAGATGATGAATATACTAAAGGTAAAAATGATCTATTTGGATTAATAATAATTATGAAGCAAATGTTATCAGAAGAAGATTTTAAAAATATGACTATGGAATTAGATAATGTTATTCAAACACTTAATTATAATTTGAATGTAATTAAAATAGATACTGTATTTGATAAGATGGGATTTCCACTTAATTGGAAAGAACTCGCAAAGATTGAAAGGAGTGTAGATGAAACTTATGAACAAGGAGAAAACAGAAATTAAAGAAGCAGATGTTGAAGAAGTAGAAGAAAAAGATTCCACAAAAGATGTGGAAAAAGATAGTAAAGACTACTTATTAGAAGAATATTATAGAAAGAAAGAACAAGAAAGAAATAAATCTAATTCTAGTTTTAAATTATTCTTTGTAATAGTAGTATCATTTGTTGTAGGTGGAGTAGTAATGTTATCATTACTTAAATTTACTCCATTATTAAATGAAGTATTAGGAGGTTCTAGTAATACAACTATTACTAAGAATAAAACTCAAGTATATGAAAAAGGATCTCTTGCTGCATCAGTAGAAAAAGTATATGATGCAGTAGTACTAGTACAAACATATAAGAGTAATCAATTAGCTGGATCTGGTACAGGATTTGTATATAAGACTGATAATAATTATGGATACTTATTAACTAATAATCACGTTGTAGATGAGGCTGAAAAAGTAACAGTAATGTTCTCAAACGATGAAGAAGTAGAGGTATCAGTATTAGGAAAAGATGCTTATTTAGATTTAGCTGTATTAAGAGTAGATAAAAAATATGTTTCTCTAGTAGCTAATATTGGTTCTAGTGAAGATGTAAGTTTAGGAGATGCTGTATTTACAGTAGGAGCTCCTATGGGATATGACTATAGAGGAAGTGTTACCTCAGGAGTACTATCTGGTAAAGATAGACTAGTAAGTGTAGCAGTAACTTCACAATCAAATGACTGGGTAATGAGAGTATTACAAATAGATGCATCTATTAATCCAGGAAATAGTGGAGGACCGCTATTAAATGTAAATGGAGAAGTAATTGGTATTTGTTCAATGAAATTAGTAGATTCACAAATAGAAGGTATGGGATTCGCTATTCCAATAGAATATGCTATGAACCATGTAGAACAATTAGAAAAAGGTGAATCAATAGTATGGCCATATATAGGTATTGGAATGGCTAATGTAACTGATTCAATGACATTATATAGAAATAATATTCATGTAGATGATGAAATAAAAGAAGGCGTAGTAGTTGTAAGTGTAGAAAGCGGATCTGCTGCTGATAAAGCTGGTATCAAAAAAGGAGATATTATTACAAAAATAGCTGGAAAGAAAACTAAAGATATAGCATATTTAAGATATGAATTATATCAACATACTGCAGGAGATGAAGTAGAAATTACTTATATCCATGAAGGTAAAGAAAAAACAGTTAAAACAACATTAGGAAAGAAAAGCTCTGATTAAAGAGCTTTTTTATTTTAATAAAATATGATATAATCTAGAAGTTGTAAGGAGTGGAAGTATGAAAGTAGTAGTAACAGGATCATCTAATGGAATAGGTAAAGCAATAGCTTTAAAATTCTTAGAAGAAAATCATCAAGTAATAGGTATAGATATTGATAAACAAACTATAGTTAATGATAATTATACTCATATACAAGAAAGTATTCTATCTGACAAATTACCCGATATTTCTAATGTAGATATTTTAATTAATAATGCTGGAGTACAAAATTCAGAAGATGATATAGATGTTAATTTAAAAGGAACTATAAATATAACAGAAAAATATGGTCTACAAGATAATATTAAATCTATATTATTTATGGCATCACTTTCTGCTACAACAGGAGCTGAATTCCCTAGATATGTCGCAAGTAAAGGCGGAATGGTTTCTTATATGAAGTATGTTGCTGGAGAGGTAGCAAAGTATAAGGCAACATCAAATTCAATCTCTGCAGGAGGAGTATTAACTGATTTAAATAAACATATAATTGATGATGATAAATTATATGAAGCAGTTTTAAATGAAACACTACTACATAAATGGGCAAGTCCAGAAGAAATTGCTGATTTAACTTATTACCTTACAATTATAAATAAATCTATTACCGGTCAAGATATAATAATCGATAATGGAGAATCAATGAAATATAATTTCATTTGGTAAAAATCATTAGTAGTTATCATCACCTACTATAAAAAAATGAAGGAGTGATAAAGTGAATATTATACTCGGAGTAATAAGTATAATACTTACATTTTCATCAGTAGTATTGATGGAAAAGTTATTTAAAAAAGAAGGATTATATGTTTGGTTAAGTATAGCGACAATACTTGCAAATATCATAGTATGTAAAACAGTAAATATATTAGGATTAACATCTTCATTAGGTAATATTATGTTTGCTTCAAACTTTTTAGCAACTGATATCCTAACAGAAAAATATAGTAAGAAGGATGCAAGAAAAGCAATTAATATAGCTTTAGCATCTACTATTATATTTATAGTAACTACTCAAATTAGTTTACTATATATACCAGATTCTACAGATATAGCACAAGAATCTATGAAGACTTTATTCGGATTAAATTTACGTACAAGTATCGCAAGTTTAACAATGTTTTACATAAGTAATTTGTTAGATATATATTTATTTGACAAATTAAAACAAAAGTATCCTAAACAATTATGGTTAAGAAATAATACTGCTACTATTATATCTAATAGTTTAGAAAATTACCTATTCGCGAGCATAGCATTTATTGGAATATTTAATATTCCTACAATAATCTCAATTGCGACTACAGGTACAATTATAGAGATAATAATCGCAGTTCTAGATACACCATTTATATATTTATCTAAAAAATTAGGATAAAGAGGTTTACACTACCTCTTTTTCTGTTGTACGTAAAGTGTGACAAATATTAAATTTTATGGTATAATATGCCTGTATTTTAAAGTGAGGGGTGATAGAAATGTTAAGAGTTTATAAAACTGATCAAGTAACTAAACATGTTAAAAAGTTAAAGAAGATTCAAGTAGACAGTTGGATAGCTTTAACTAATCCAACTAATGATGAAATTAATAAAGTAGTTGAAAGAACCAAAGTTGATGTAGACCTAATAAGAAAAATGTTAGATACAGAAGAATTACCTCGTGTAGAACAAAGTGATAATGGTACTCTTATAGTAATAGATACTCCATATTTAGAAGAAGATACTCATAAATATACTACTTATCCTATAGGTATAATTATTACTAATAATAATTTTGTAATAACAGTATCACCTAAAAAGAATAGTATATTAGATGACTTTAAAAATAATAAAGTATCTGATTTTCGTACAGCTAAAAAAACTAGATTTTTAATACAAATATTATTAAAAACATCATCATATTATTTAAAAGCACTTAAAGAAGTAAGTCAGGATATAGATGCTAAAGAAGAAGTATTAAAAAAATCTACTAAGAATAAAGATTTAATAGATCTATTAAATATAGAAAAAACTCTAGTATATTTTATTTCTTCATTAAAAGCTAATGAATTAGTATTAGAAAAACTATATAGAGGAATAGTAGTTACTTTATATGAAGATGACAAAGATTATCTAGAAGATGCTGTAATAGAAAATAAACAGGCAATAGAGATGTCTACTATATATAAGAGTATATTAAAGTCTATAAGTAATACATATGAAACTATAGCTTCTAATAACTTAAATGATGCTATGAAGTTTTTGGCAGGTATTACTATAGTGTTATCTATCCCAACTATGATTTCATCATTCTTAGGTATGAATATACCATTAGGTAATATAATGACTGATACATTAGGATTCTTAAAGATAATATGTGTATCATTTATTATATCTTTAGTACTTGCCTATGTATTAAGAAAGAAGAACATGTTATAAAAGAATTTTTTGAAAATTCTTTTTTTTATTGTATAATTATATTGTAATGATAATAGAGGGTGATACAATGTATACGCTTAAGAATATCAATTGTATCTACTTAGGTAAAAGTAATAATACAAATTACTTAATCTTAGAAGATTACAATAATACAATAATTCTAAATCTAAATAAAGGTATAGAAGAACATAATTTAGATATATCAGTAGATCATATAGAATATATTTATAATGAAGGAAATGAATTCCAAGAGAAAGTAGATCTAGATGATATAAAAAATGTTAGTTTAATTACTAATGTAGAATTAATTAATATTTATACTAATAAAAATGTCTCATCACCATTTTTAGTATGCATAAAAGATAAAAGTAATAATAGATTATTTATTGACGCTATGCTTAATACAACATATACTAGAAAAGGTCATTACAAATTAAAGACTTTCTCTAATACAAAAGTAAGAGAAATATATAGAAAGAATAAAAAGACAAGTATTAGGTTTACAAAATTACTCATAAAAATGTGTAAAAAGCTAAGAGTAGTGGTAGAAATAGATGAAGTAGATACAGTATAATGAAACTGTATCTTTATATTGTAAGAGGATGATTAAATGACTATAAGAGAAAAATATAACATAACAGATCCAGAATACTATAATTGTATAAAAGACTTATTAGAAACAGATATAGTACAAGATATGGATAAATATATACAACATGGTAGTACTACAACACTAGACCATTGTATAGCTGTATCTTATCTAGCATATAGAGCAGCTAAAAAACTAGATTTAGATTATATATCTGTTGCGAGAGCTGGATTACTACATGATTTTTATTTATATGATTGGCATGATCAACCAAAAGAAAAAAATCTCCTTAAAAAACATGGATTTACTCATCCAAAAAAAGCATATGAAAATGCTTCTAAGTACTTTGAATTAAATGAAGTAGAAAAAGATATTATAGTAAAACATATGTGGCCTCTTACATTAAGACAAATACCTAAATATAAAGAAACAACTCTAGTATCATGTGTAGATAAAATTATTTCATCTAAAGAAACATTATCTCCATATCTAGTAGAATTAAGAAATATGATTTAATCCACAATTATTGTGGATTTTTTATTATATTGATTGAGATGTTTTTGTTTTTTATTATATACTTGTTATAGAAAGGAGATGTATAAAATAAAATGATTAATAAAAAGTTAGTTAATGATTTTGCTATTTTAATTGGAAATCTAAAAATATGCATTAACTTAGATTCTTATGGAGAAGTAAAAAAAGAATATGAAATTATTTTAGATGAAATATTAAAATGGATAAGAAGTTATTATAAAAATAAAAACTTGGATATAGTCACACATGAAAACTCTCTAGAAATTCACAATACTTTAGAAGAAATAAAATGGAAAATATTACCTGATAAAAATATAGGTGATGAATCACTACTATCAGATGATATTCTTATAAGATATGAGGTAATTATAAAAACAATAAATAATGAAAGGAGTAAAATATAATGCCAAGAGATGATTATGGACATTATGTAAATAATAAAGGAGTAGAAATAAATGGTACTACTGATAAAAATGGAGTAGATCATATTAGCTTTTATGATAAGTGTCCTGCTGAAAATGCTGATCATGGTTCAATACATATCAATTATGACTTTAATAATAAGGGGGGAAATATTGTTGATACAACTTCTGGCGATAAAGAAACAACTGATCTTAGTTGCTATTTAACTACTGCATGTATGATGAAAAAAATGGATTCTTTTGATGATAATTGTGAAGAATTAACAATTCTTAGATGGTTTAGAGATGCATTTGTATCAAAGGAAGATGTAGAACATTACTATAAAACAGCACCAATAGTTGTAGATTCCATAAATAAAAAAGAAAATAATAAGAAAATATATGATTATATATACGACAATGTAGTTAATGTATGTGTAAATGCAATAAAAAAAGGTGATTATGATTTTGCATATAATAGATATAAAAGCAGTATATTAGCCTTAGAAGAAGAGTTCGCTAGACCTGCATTAGTTAAGCAAATGGTAAAAGTTTTAAAACAGGTATAAAAGCTATTCATAAAAAAGATGTCATTAAAGACATCTTTTTTGTGATTGTAATATTGTTTATTATTTTTTCACACAAATAACAAATATTCATATTCTATATTAGGTGAAGTTTATGAATAATAATTTATTAGGAGTAATTATAGATGCTGGACATGGAGGCATCTGATAGACCCAAAAATAATAAGAGTCTATGATTGATAATAAATACAAGATAATAAGGTACTTTGTTGAAAGTATCTTTTTATATGCATAAAGAAAGGAGAATGATATATGAATTTAAATTATGCAATATTTAGAAGTGAGCCAATATATACGATAAAAGATTTAGCACAAATCGGATCACATAATAAAAGAGAAAAGAAAGCTTATAATTCCAATCCAGATATAAAATTAGAATTAACTAAAAATAATATTGAATTAGTACCCTTAACAGAAAAATATGTTATGGGTTTTTATAATCTTACAGAAGAATACAAAAAAGAACATGAAGAAAGAATGAAAACAGAAAGAGAAGATAGAAAGAAAACATTTAAACAAATGCTAGATAAATCAAATAATGTAATTGCAGATGAACTATTATTTACCGCAACCAATGACTTCTTTAAAAATATGACTAGAGAAGATATTAAAGCATGGGCAGATACTTGTATGGAGTTTGTTTACAATGATTTAGGTTACAAGAAAGAACAAATATTACATGCAACAGTTCATATGGATGAAAAAACACCTCATATTCATTGTGTGGTAGTCCCTCTAGTAAAAAAATATGATAAAAGAACACAAACAGAAAGATATACTATCTCAAAGAAACAATATATTAAAGACAAGATTCACTTATCTGAATTACAAGATAAATATCACAAAAGATTAACAGATAAAGGATATGATTTAGAAAGAGGAATAAAGGGTAGTGATAATAAACATGTTGAAATAAAAGAATATAAAAAAATAAATAAAAGTTTAGAACAAAAAATTAATATAAGAACAGATAATTTAAACAAACAAATTAATGAATTAGATGAAAGAATGAAAACATCAAAAAGTTTACCATTCGATAAAAAACATATTATAGTTGATAAAGAAACATTTGAAAGTATGAACAAAGTAATAGATGAATCTAAAAAGATTAAAGAAATAGAACCAAAAATCAAAACATTATTTGAAGAAATAAATACATTTTCAGCAAATTATAAGACATTAGAAAAAGAAAACCAAAAATTCAAAAAGGAAGTAAATAAATTAGAAAAAGATAATAACAAACTTGAAAAAGAAAATAATTCTTTAATATATCAAATAAGTCAATTATTTGAATTACTAAAGAAATTTTTAAGAAAACTATTATTAAGAGGTAATGAATATACAAAAGAAGAAACATCAAATATAGTTAAAGAATGTTATGACAATGAAGATTTTGAAATGATAGATGTAGTTCATATTTCAAGAGGAACAACTAAACAAGAAGAATTATTTGATTATGTAAATGCACCAGATTACTACAAAGAAGATATTAGTCATCATGATAAAGAAGATTATGATTTAAGCAGATAAACAATAAAAAAAGAATAAATATGATATAATGTAGACAAGAAAGCATTACAGTATGGAAGTGAGAATATGAAAAAGAAAATAGTTAAAATATTATTGATAGTTATAATTGTAATATGCATTATAGGAAGTGTTGTTATTACTTTAGATATCAATAGAAAAAAGAGTGCTAATAAAAGATATACAGAAATAAAAGAAAGCGTAAAAAAAGCAGTTGAATGGAATTTAAAGGCTCAATATCCATCATGTCCTATTTCTAATGATTTTGATAAAAATGCAAACAATGGAGAATCTTTTTATAATTCTTCATTCTTGATTAATAATGGTTACTTAAAAAAAGAAGAATTACTTGATATTGATGGAAAGTCATATTGTGATATCTATGTTGTTATAAGAGTAAAATATGAAGATCCATTAGATCATCAAAACAATTGCTCAACTTCGTATAAAGCATATATTAAATGTAATGATTATGAAGATAAAGGATATATTGATTGGGGAAACAAATAATTAGTTTCCTTTTTTAATCCTACGATTCGTAGGTTGCTATATTTTTATAAAATCTATATAATTTTTAGTGAAAAGAGGGAAAATTATGGATATTGAAAAAATATCAAACTTGATTAAAACTAAAAGAAAAGATAGAAAACTTACACAAGAAGAATTAGCAAATAAATTAGGAGTAACGGAAAAAGCAATTTCAAGATGGGGAACCGGTAGAGGAACACCAGATATTTCATTATTGATTCCTTTATCAAAGGAATTAAAAATAGAAGTATCAGAACTACTTAGTGGTGAGGAAAATAAAAATATTACGAAAAATATTGAAGCAATCATTGAGTATGAAGAAAAAAGCAAAAAAATAAGGAACAAAAAACCATTCGTTATTTCAATAATTATATATTTATTGGTAATATTCTTGTTCTTATATTATTTAAAATATACTTATAGTGATGTATCATGGGGAGAAAGATATCTATTTCACTTATTAGTAACTATAGTTTTTTCTAGTATGATAATTTTTGCAAATTGGAATCTTTATACAAATTATTTTGATAAAGAAATAGATAAAAATAAATTAAAGAAAGTAACGTATGCAGTATTACTAGTACTTTATATTATGATGATTTTAAATATGACTATATTTGATAGACATATGAGTAAATTTGTATGGCAAGGATGGGATAATTATTATAAATATGGTGGACTTAATATTATCCCATTTAGAACCATATTAAAATATATTATTGAAATTAAACAATATTGGCCAAGATTTTTTATAATTAACATATTTGGAAATATCTCTATATTTATGCCAGTACAATACTTTATGATAAAAGTATTTGGAAATTTATCTTTTAAAAAATATCTATTAATAAACATTATAATGATTTCATTAATTGAAATACTCCAATTTGTAACAAGCTGTGGCTCACTAGATATTGATGATCTAATTTTAAATGTATTTGGAATGAGTATTTTATATTATCTTTATATAAAAAGGGAAAGTAATGAAGAAGTCAAGTAAGATAGTATTAGGAATTGCAAGCATACCACTTTTGATATCTTTTTTGATTGTTATTTCAGCTTCTTCAAGTGGAACACAAGAATGTATTTTTTGCCATCATCCACAAATAATTTATGGGTTAGAAGCTACAATTTCTACAGGAGGATTGTTAATAATAGTTTTTTATCCAATATATGTTCTTTCATTAATATTGATTTTTAAAGAACTATATAAAATCAAAGTAAGATATAAAGATATTAAAAAATATTTTTTATACTTAATTAGTGGTTCAATATCAATTGTTTTTTCATTGTTATTAGTGTTAGCAACGATATTCATTATAAAAGTAAATATAGTTACAGCATTTTTAATAGTATGTATTTTTCATCCTTTTATATTGATATCAAATATAATTAGTATTGTTTATATAATAAAATATATTATTGAATCCAGAAAATGCAAAATAATTGAAGTGAACCAATAGTATGTTCACTTTTTTAATGACTTATGATATTTTTTTATTATAGTGAAAGGAGAAAAATGATGAATCAAGAAAAGATTGGTAAATTTATTGCTGAATTACGTAAGGAAAAAAACTTAACACAAGAAGAATTGGCAAATAAATTGGGAATAACTAAGAATGCAGTTAGTAAGTGGGAACGTGGATTAAGTTTGATGGATGCTTCCTTATTTAAACCTGTATGTAAAATATTAGGTATCTCAATTGTTGAATTGTTGAATGGTGAAAAAATATCCCAAGAAGAAATAAAGACTAAAACGGATGAAACTATAAAGAATACAATCGACTATTCTAATAATAAAATAAAAAAAAGCCGTACCAAAAATATCATCTATACAGTATTAATAATTGTAATTTTATCTATAGGTCTCTTCTTTGGATATAAGTTAATACTTTTGAATAAATATACTTTAAAAAAACCTGATAACGTTGATGAAATATTAAAGGGATTAAGAAACCAAAAAGAAATAAAAATTTATAAAAGAACAATTCCAGAGAATTATTATTTAGAATTAAATTATTTTAAGATTAGAAATGATTTTGAAGACTATAAAAGAGCAGAATATGATCCTAATAGTCCGATAAAATATTATATATATGAAAAAAATGAAGATGGTAAAAATTATTCAATAAATTTTGGGATGGAAAATGGAGATATTGATCATCTACAATATATAGATTTATTTGCAACTAAAGAAGCCACTTTTTATGGTGCAGATTACAGTATATCATCAGATAAGTTTAATAGGGCAGATAAAAAATATTTCTTATTAAAAAATGATATCAATAATGATATTGATTTTTACAAATACATTGCAAAACATTATTATCAAGAAAATAATATTTTTATGAGCAAAAGAGAAATGATGGAAAATTATGCATTTAATTCATTTGTTTCCGTAGCTATCCCTAGAGTAGATGAGTTTACTATTATAAAGGGAGACTATCAGGGTTATATTTTAAAATTATTCAAAGATGATCAGCAGACTACTCAAGTAACATTAATACGAGATGGAAAAATATACGGATTTTTAACTAATGATTCAAGATTTAAAGATGATAAGTATCTTATAGATCTAGTTGGCACGATTGAAATTAAATAAATTACAAAGGAGAAAGCATGAAAAAAAGAGTAGTAGTATTTGCCCTAATTTTATTTTTATTAATAACTGGTTGTTCTAATAACAAAGAAACAAAACTATCTAATATTAAAAATGTAAGTATAAATATCTCTAATGTTTCATCATCTGGAGCAACAATACTAATCAAAGACACTAATAAAAATCCTTATAAATATGAAGAATGGTATGAAATAGAAGCAAAAATCAATAATAAATGGGTAAAAGTTAATCCAATAATAAAGGATTATGGATTTAACTTAGTTAAGTATAATGTAAATGAAAACAATGAAGTTAAATTTATAATTGATTGGGAATGGTTATACGGAAAGTTAGAACCAGGAAATTATAGATTATTAAAGCGTGTTAATAATAAATATATAGGAGTAGAATTTAATATTGAAAAGTAACTTAAAAACTATCTTTATGACAAGATAGTAACACACTATGCTATTGGCAAAGCCAATAACAATGTGTGCCAAGGATTACACCCTTTGGAAACCCAATAAGCACCAATACTACAAACTAATGTAAGTAGTAAAGGTGCCTTTTTTATTTCAACATTTAGTTTCATAAAAAAGAAAGAATACTATCGCCACTTTCATTACTTCGTAACAAAACGTGCCACGTATTCTTTTATAAAAAATAACCATGTGGTTATTTTTCTTTTGAAATACTTTCGTATTTCTTTTCTATTTCGGATAAGAATTTATCAATGGAATTTGCTTTATTCAATAAATCTTTATCTACATTATCTTGTTTTCTTAAATACTCATGTATATCTTTAAAATAGTCTTCTATATCCATTGCTAAATGTCTTTTTTGATCAATAATGTATTCGGCATGTTTAACTTCATCCTTCATATCTCTTATCTTTTTATCATACATTTCATAACTTACTATTATTTCTTCTTCACCATATTCAATAGTTTCCTTAGAATATCCTGCAAGTTTTGCACTTTCTTTAAAAGGAATATCTAGATACTGCTCCAAACCTTTTAAAACGATAATAGAAGGTTTTATTCTAATTCCACTTTCCATATTATTTATTTCTGTATGACTAATATTAAGAAGGCTGGCCAACTTTCTAGCAGATAGACCTTTCTCTTTTCTTGCAGACTTAATTAATTCCGCTAAAGTTTGGTCGGATTTATTCATTTTTAACATACCATCATCCCTTTAATAACTAAATTATATAAGAAAATAATAAATTTGTAAATAAAAAATGGAAACTTAGTTGACAAAATTGTAATTACGGTTTAATATTAAATTATGGAAACTAACTTTCCAAAAAAAGAAAGGAGGATATTCAATGAATGAAAACTAAATGGCAACTAGATATTACCAATCATAGAATTTGGGCAGATAAAAAGATAAAACCTGAAGCAAAGGAAATATTTGCTTATCTATACGCTAATGGTTTTAATAAAATAATAGCTCATTTAAATATTGGAGATATACAACAATTAACGAGAATAAAAAATAAAGGATTAAGAAAAATCTTAAATATCTTACAAGAGAATAATTATATTAGATTTAGAGAGTATCATAATGGAATGTATGTATACAACATTTACTAAAGAAGATACAAAGTAATCGTTAGTAAATCAGGTACAGTAAGATGAAAGGCTTATGTTAGTACCTTTTCTATAGATATATAGAATAATTGGATATATAGAAAAGTCCTATTTATTATAATAAGGAGACATTATCAAATTAGATTGTGAATTTATCATGACTCCAAGAATATTATTTAGTGATAGGAATTTATCTAAAACAGATATACATGTTTTGGGTCTTATCACATCACTTACCTTAAAAAATGAATATTGCTATGCAAGTAATGAATATTTAGCAAAATATATTAATATTTCGAAAAGAACAATTAGTGATTCATTGTCTAAATTAAAGAAGTTGAAATATATTAAAATACAATATATCAATAATAATAGAAGAATATATCTAAATACTGAAAAGGTACCAACAAAACCAAACGAAAAAGAAAATAATTGTAATCATAGTGTAGCAGAATCTTGCTACCATAATATAAATAATAAATATAATAAAAAGAAAAGTGGAGAAAATATACCTTATTGGATGGAACACCCTGAAGTTTGTACCAATGAGGAAACAACTCCAGAAGATATAGAAGAACTTAATAGATTATTAGAAGAATTTTAAGTAATGAAAGGAGTAGATATTTATGAAAGGAATAATTATTTTATAATTTAAAAAAGGATTGGGGGTAGATAGTAAATGGAGGTAGTATATAATGTAAAATATAAATTCAAAAACAATGAAGACAAAACACAAGAAGAAATAAAAAATATATTTAATAAGAAATTGTTAAATGTTATTATAAAGCTAGAAAATCAGGAATTAAATAATTCATGATTATGATATATAATAGAATTGTATTTATTGCAACTCATAGACTCTTCTATGAATTGGAGGAGTTACTATGATAGAAAAGGTAGGTGTATATTGTAGATTATCCGATGAAGATAGAGATAAATTAAATAAAACAGATGATAGTGATAGTATAGTAAATCAAAGAAGCATGTGTTTAAAGTTCGCCAATCAAAATAATTGGGATGTAGTAGACATTTATTCTGATGATGATTTTTCAGGAGCAGGAACATTTAGACCTGACTTTGATAGACTTATTAAAGATTGTGAAAGTGGAAAAATAAATTTAGTTCTTTGCAAATCTCAATCAAGATTCTCAAGAGATATGGGTGTTATTGAATACTACTTACATAATAAATTCATAGAATGGGGAGTTAGATTTGTAAGTATAGTTGATAATGCTGATACAAATATTGAGTCGAATAAGAAGTCTAGACAAATTAATGGACTAATAAATGAGTGGTATTTAGATGATTTATCACAAAATATTAAGAAGTCTTTAAAAAATAAAAGAGAAGATGGCTTATTTATGGGGAGTTTTGCTTCATACGGCTATGAAAGAGATGAAGAAGGACATAAATTAACTATAGATCCAGTAGCAGCAGAAGTAGTAAAAAAAATATTTAAAATGTATGCTGAGGGATTCGGCTATCATAGAATATGTGAATATCTAAACAACAATAATATTCCACCAAGATCTGTGTATAAAAAACAAAAAGGTAGTAAATTTGTATGTTCAAACTGTGATTTAGAAACAGTTAGATGGAATCCAGACACAATAGCTCAAATATTAAAGAACGAAGTATACATTGGTAATTTGGTTCAAGGAAAAACGACACATGTAAGTTATAAAAATCATAAAAAGAAAAAAGTCGCAGAAAAAGATTGGTGCAGAATAGAGAATGCACATGAAGCAATTATAGATATGGATACATGGAACAAAGTTCAATCAATACTAGGAACACATTACAGAGTTAAAAAGAATGGACAAATAAACTATTTCACAAGAAAAGTTTATTGTAGTTGCTGTGGTAAAGCATTTATGAGAAATGAGTTTAAAGTTAAAAGTGAAAAGACAGGAAGAAGATCATATATGCAATGTAAAGGAAATAAAAAATTCCATATTTGTGATAATAATAAGTCCATAAGAACAGACAAATTAGAAGAAATACTACTAAATGCAATTAATGATTTACTAAATAATTATTATGATAAGAATAATTTAAAAGAACTCTATGAAAACGGATATGAACAAGACAGTAATACTGATTCAATAAAAGCACTAATAAAAGAAAAAGAAAATCTCACAAAAAAAATTAGTGATAACAAAAATTATTATAGAAATCTTTTTGAGGAGAAAGTTAAAGGTGTCCTAAACGAAGATATGTTTCAAATGATGTCAAAAGATTATTTTAATGAAATAGAAAATATGATGTCTAGAATTGAAATAATTGATAAGCAAATAGAAGAATTAAAAAAAGATAAAAAAGAAAAGAAACAAGCAGATGACATATTAAAAAAATACAAACACATAAAAACACTTAACAAAGTTATATTAGATGAGTTTATTGATAAAGTATATATTGGAGAAATTGATAGAAAAACAAACACAAGAAATATTGAAATAGAATGGAATTTTGAATTCTAACCTATAAAAGAATAAATATGGACTTTTTCTAATGCTTAATACAAAATAAGGGGAGGTATTGAATGAAACAAATAAAAAAAGATAATGAAAGCGCATTTGAAAGTATAAAACATGTTAATGAATATGGAATTGAATTTTGGTACGCACGTGAATTGATGAAAACATTAGATTATTCAAAATGGAGTAATTTTGCAGGTGTTATTGATAAAGCAAAAATTGCTTGTAAATTAAGTAATAATAATATTGATGATCATTTTGCCGACGTCGGCAAAACGATAAAAATGCCGAAAGGTGCTACAAAAACAATTGATGATTATGAACTAACAAGATATGCCTGTTATTTAATTGCTCAAAATGGAGATCCTAGAAAAGAAACTATAGCTCTTGCACAAACTTATTTCGCAGTTCAAACACGAAAACAAGAAATTACGGAACAAGAATATGAAATGCTTTCAGAAGATGATAAAAGACTATATCAAAGAAAATTAACGAAAAAAGGTAACTATTCACTAAATAGGGCAGCGCTTAACGCGGGCGTGAAAAATTTAGATAGATTTCATAATGCTGGTTATAAAGGATTGTATAATGGTGAAACTGCAGATGATATTGCAAAGAGAAAAAAATTAAGATATCGTGAAGATATTTTAGATAATATGGGTGAAGATGAATTAATCGCCAATCTATTTAGAATAAATCAAACAAAACAAAAACTAATAAGAGATGATATTCATGGAGAACGTGATGCCAATCAAGTACATTATAATGTTGGTAAGAAAGTTAGAGAAACCATTAAAGAATTAGGTGGAACAATGCCAGAAGAATTACCAACACCATCTAAGAGCCTAAAAGAATTAGAAAAAGAAAATAAAAAAATAGATGCAAAAAAGAGATTGAAATAAAAAAATAAAATTGGGCTTTTCCGATGCCCCGACATGGTGGAGAAGATCCTGGAGCTATATCAGGTAATCTAAAAGAAAAAGATCTTAATTTAAAAGCCTCTCTTTATATGTATGATAGATTAAAAGATTTAGGGATAGATGCTAAACTAACTAGAGACTCTGATATCTATTTACCTAGAGGAGAAAGAATCAAAAAAGTAAAAGAACTATATAATAATAAACCTAATGTCTTATTAATATCTAATCATATTAATGCCGGAGGAGGAGAGGGAGCAGAGATAGTATATGCTCTAAGAAGTAATCCTGAACTAGCTAATCTAGCTTTAGAAAATATTGGTAAAGCAGGTCAAATAACTAGAGGAATATACCAAAGAGTATTACCAGAAAATCCATCTAAAGATTACTATTATATATTAAGAGAATCAGGCAATGTAGAACCTATGTTAGTAGAGTATGGATTTATAGATAATAAAAAAGATTCAGAAAAACTAACTAATAATTTAACTGACTATGTAGAAGGAGTAGTTAAGGCTATCGCAGAGTATGTAAATGTACCATATACACCTCCAGTAAATAATAAAGATACAAATAACTATACAGTACAAAAAGGAGATACTTTATATAGTATTGCGAATAAATATAATCTAACAGTAGATTCTCTTAAAAAAATAAATAACTTAACAAGTAATGAAATATTTATAGGACAAGTATTAAATATAAAACCAATACAAAGTAATACATATATAGTACAAAGAGGAGATAATTTATACTCTATAGCTAAAAACTACAATGTATCAGTAGAGGACTTAAAAGAAGTAAATAATTTAAATAGTAATATATTATTTATAGGGCAAGAATTATTAATACCATCAGAAGTAATAGTAGAGGAAGATCTCTATGATATATATGAAGTAGTACAAGGTGACTCTCTATGGAAAATATCTAAAAGATATAATATTCCAGTAGAGGAGTTAATAAAAATAAATAATTTAACTAATATAAATTTACAAGTAGGAGATAAATTATTAGTACCTAAAAAAGAAGAAGAAATATATACAGTAGTAACAGGAGATACTCTATGGAGTATTGCGAAAAAGTATAATGTTACAGTAGCTGATTTAAAAAATAAAAATAATATTACTAATAACTTATTATCTATAGGACAACAATTAATTATTCCATAAAAAAAACTTACTATTTCTAGTAAGTATTTTTTATTTATGCATTTTGTTTTCTAGCAAAGTAGATACCAGCACCAGTACCACCTGCAACTAAGATGATTATTATTAAAGCTAAAACATCACTTGAAGAACTTTTTTCTTTATCTTCATCATTAGCATTATTAACGAAAGTCATAACATCATATCTTTCAGATACTGGTTTATCATACATTTCATTAATCTTTTCAATTATTTGATCTTTATATTCTTCAGTAAATCCTATCCAAGATTTATCTCCAATAATGATATAAGGTACACCAGTAGCAGTTTCTTCTTCACCTCTAACTTTAGCAACCTTAGTCATTAAATTAGCATTATCTTCGTTATACCAAGTTTCATAATCTTTGATTTCATATTTACTACCATATTCTTCTTCAATAGACTTAAACCATTCTTCTGTTTCAGCACAATGAGAACATCCTTCACCTCTAAAGAAATAAATAATTACTTCTTTATTTTCTTCAGCAGCTTCAGTAACTTCTTCTTCACCATCTGCAAATACAGTAAATGGTAAAACAAGTATAGCTAAAAGAATTAATAATACATATTTAAATTTTTTCATCTTAAAACCTCCTAAAATAATAATATCACAAAAACAAATAAAACAAAAAAAATAAATGATATTTCATTTATTTTTCATTTTTCCTAAAACTTCTTCTTAATATCTTTTGATCTACACAAATATTAGCTCCTAAGATATTAACATCATATCCACCGTTATTATTATTTGTATATTGAGCTTCAATATTAACGTCACCAGTAGAATAATTATACTCAGAAGCTAAAGCATTTCTAATAATTTCTTTAGTACCTTCTATATCTCTTTCTTCAATAAATCTATTATAATTACCTCTAATAGTTTCAATCTTACCAGTAACAACAGTTCTAAATATAGTACTATAGAATACTGTATCTTTATCTCTAAATACTTCTACACATTTAATTTTATCTAATACATTAGAAGCACTTAATCTAACTTTACAATCTTTAGCGCTTAAAGTATTTTCATAATATTTTTTAATTAAATCTTTTAACTCTTTCTTATTTAATTGAATCTTAATTTCTTCATCTTTATTCATACGAAACCCTCCTTATATATTTTCACAATTAAACTTTGGTATAAAACTTTTACTAGAAGTTTCACCTTCTTGTATAAAAGCCTTAGTAACACCTAAGTCACATGCATAATCTATAACTTCATCATACTCACTATCTTTTAATTTTCTATTTAAATTAGGATACTCTTTAATATCATACATAGGAGTATATTGATTCATTAAACTTATAAATATATTATCATTGTATTTATCATATAAATATTTAACTATTTTTTTAGCATCTTCTACTTCACCAGGAAGTATTAATATTCTAACAATTAATCCTCTTTTTATTAAATCATTTTCTATTATAGGACTACCTACTTGTTTATACATTTCTTCTATTGCGGAAGATGCATATTTAAAATAATTCTTACAATTAGAATATTTTTCTCCTAAAGAATCATCATAATACTTTAAATCAGCTAAGTATACATCAACTATTCCATCTAATAGTTTAATAGTATCAGTATTTTCATAACTACTAGTATTATAAACAATAGGAACATTTAATTTATTCTTAATAGGTTTAATTGTATCAATAAGTTGTGGAACATAATGAGTAGGAGTAACTAAATTAATATTATGAGCACCCTTACTTTGTAGTTCTAACATTATTTCTCTAAGTCTTTCTTTAGTAATCTCTTTACCATATCCATTAGTAGAAATATCTCTATTCTGACAAAATATACATTTAAGATTACAATTAGAAAAGAATATAGTACCACTACCATTAGTACCAGATACTATAGGTTCTTCCCATTCGTGTAGACTATAATGAGCTAATTTAATATTAGCATTAGCTCCACAGGCACCAGTATATTTATATCTATTTATATGACAATTTCTTGGACATAGATTACAATTTTCTAATATATCCATAAACTACCTCTAATTATTATCCTTAATAGTATTAGTAGAATAAATAATATTAAGCTTCTTTTCATCTTTAGGCTTAACAATTAATTCATCAGTTATATCAGTATTGTAATATATTGGTAATTTATGAGTAGATAAATATTCAATTACTACTTTTAAGTCTTTAACAGAAATATTTAATACAGCTTCAGTATATTCTTTAGGTGAATCATCATTAGTATCAAGTACATTAACTGGATAATTACCATTAATATTATCAACATATATTTCATCTTTATTATCTACAGTTATTTTCATATAACCAGTAGAACTACTATCAAATAACTCTTTAATTGCTTTAAAATTATTTACTTCTTCAGTACCCATTAATTGCTTATTAATATCATCTTCAGTATTAACAAGTAAAGTACAAAAATCTTTCTTATTAAATGATACACATACTTTATCATCTTGATTAGTAATATATTTTAAAGAATTTAAGAACTTTCTTTTATTATTCTTTATATCTAATTGATTATTAATAATTTCATTTAAACTTTTAGAATATAAATATTTAGTAGGATATATTTGTAGTAAATTAGCTAATTGTTCTTTAGCGTTAACTTCTTTTACACAGTTAATAGAAGCTATATCTATATCATCATGATATAAAAATAATAATTCTTCTAATAAAATAGGATCAACTTTTAATCCATTAGCTATTTGTGAAGAAGTATAATATCCTTTTTTACCGTCTAAATTATAATAATAAGTCTTCATGTAAAGCACCCCTTTAAATGCTTGTATATTATATCATAAATGTATAATTTTGTCAAAGTTACTAAAATGAATTATTACCTTTTATATCTTCATAAAAATATATTATAATGATAATAAAGGAGGAATAGAAAATGAAACAAAAATTAAATCGTACAGCAGCAGATGAAGTACATATATCTAGAACTCCTATAGTAACTTATAATCCATATAATTATAATGGTGAAGAAACTAATTCAATAAATGAAGATCAAACAGATATAAGATTTGAAGAATTATATAGTGAATATATAGATTCATTCAGACAAGCATATAAAACATATATTAATCATCTCCAAGATAAAGAACTTACTTATAGTAATATCCCATATTTTGATGGTAGAAATAAAATGTTTATAACAGCTAAATTTGCTTTTAAAAATATGGAACATTGTTTTGGTATACCAACTAAAAATAGTCCTGAAACACAAGAGTTATTAAAAAAACTAGTAAATAAAATGAATGACTATAATAAGAATATGAATATAGATTTTTCATTTAATTTAACTGATAATGAAAGATATTTCTTATTCCAAGTAGATGAAGCTATAGAAGACTATATTTCTACAACAAGTTCTAAAGGATTTCAAATAGTAATAGAAAATATCTATGAAAGATTAGATAAACTACAACAAAAATATAGTAATAATATAGAGGTACAAAAAGAATTAATGTATCAATCATCTAATATACATAAAATGTTAACTAAGAATACTGAAATGAGATATTTGAATAAGGAAGAAGAAAAGAAGTATTATGATTCAACATTTATAGATGAATCTTGTAAATTAATAATTAATCAAATATCTAAAAAAACTCAAAACTTAGATGTATTAAATCTAAAGAAAATGGATAAAGGTACTAATAAATTAGTAAGAGTAATTAGAAGAAATCTATCTTCATTTGAAACTATTCCCGATAAGAATACTTTAGTAACTTATTTAGGTACTAATGAAAAGAAGATAAAGAATCAAGTAATAGAATTATTAGGAGATAAATATTTAAATGACGTTATTACTGATGACAAAGTATTAGAATATGCATCTAAATATATGATAGATGATCCAATTACAGGTAAAAAGATATTAGATGCAGAATTTATTAAAAATAATATTATTAATAATAATGCGACTGTATTAAAAGATTATGATTTAGATAAATTATATG
>JAUNMV010000055.1 GCA_030531695.1 Bacilli bacterium
TTATATATAGTCTTATTGAATTACTATTATATTTATAAATATAGTTTGATTCATTATTGATAATTATATTAACTCTAATATTTTTATTATTACTATCTAGTAATCTAAAATGATTTATAGAATCAAATACTTTAGTGTTAATAGATACTATATCTTCATTATAAGTAGAAGGTATAGTTATTAATATGTCTATATTTTCATTACTATAATTTATTACTTCTTCAGATAATTCTATATAGTCTATTACTGGAGTAGATGCCTTAACATTAATAATAAATAGATTAATTAATAAAAAAATAAAGATATTCTTCTTCATACATATCACCTATGTATAGATTAGAATATCTTTATCTAGTATTTTGTCGAATTATTATTTAATACTTACGATTTCTACTTCGTATGATCCATTAGGACTATCTACTGTTACGATATCTCCTACTTTGTGATCAAATAATGCTTTTGCGATTGGGCTTTCATTTGAAATTCTGCTTTCAAATGGATCAGCTTCTTGTGAACCAACGATTTTATATTCTTCTACTTCATCATCATCGTCATCTACATATTTTATTGAAACTGTATTTCCAATGCTTACTTTATCTTTTGAAACTTCTGTGATGATTGAAACATTTTCAAGCATCTTTTCTAATTGTTTAATTCTTCCTTCGATTTGAGCTTGTTCATTACGTGCTGCATCATATTCAGCATTTTCTGATAAGTCTCCTAAAGCTCTAGCTTCTTTAATGGCAATTATATTTTCAGGACGTCTTACATTTATTAAGTTGTCTAGCTCCTTTTTTAAATCTTCTAGTCCTTCCTCTGTTAAATAAACTGTATTTTTATTTCCCATAAATATCACCTCATTTTTATTATCTTTTTACTAACTTTATATATTAAGCTCTTAGGCTTAACTTGCAAAAGTATAGCATATTTTTTTGCGAAATTCAAGTTATTTAGTTTTTGGTTGTTCTTCTCTAGTTTTTACTTTCTTTTTATTATATTCAAAGTTATAAGTCTTTTCTCTATCAATGTTAGACATAATTGTTTCTAAGTCTTTCTTAGAATAATTTTCTATTTCTAAGATAGAGAATGGTTTCTTAGAATTTTTGAAATAATATCTCTTATATTTTGGTAAACCTACTAAAGAGTTTTCATAACTTTTTAAATTTTCTAATTCTTTTTTATTATTATTTACATATTCTATTTTTTCTAATTGTGCCACTTTTCCTCTATTAGATAAGAAGTTTATAAAAGAGTATAGAGTTGCTCCTGCAAATATAGTACCTAATGCTATAGGTAAAGCTTGTGTATTTGCATTAATAGCAGTACCATTAATCACCATACTTACTGGTGTAGAAGTTGCAATTGTTGTTAAAATTGCACCTGTAATTGATGAATATTTGTACTTTCGTTTTCTATTTTCAAATACTGTTTTATTTGCAAAAGCTTTGGCAGCTTGTTGTTCTTGTCTTTTTTCGATTTTGGTAAGATTTTCTTCATTACACATTATGTTAGAAAATTTTCTACCATCAGCATAAGTAATTTCATAACATTCAGTGCCATTTAATCTTTTGATTTTTCTTACACTTTTAATGTATTGTTCTCTTTCTTTGTTATTTTCATTTTTATTGCTTACAGTAAAATCTCTCATTTTAAATCCCCCAGTCTGTTCGCATGAATTACAATTATAGCACAACATTGCTAATTTAGCAAGTCTCTATTTCTTTGTGAAAAAAATCATCTGTCATACCAGCTATATAATCTGCTGCTACACGTTTAATATTTGTATTATTTTTATAATCTTCTGATAAGTCATTATAGAAATATTTATATATATGACTATTGATATCTTTATTTTCTAATTCTTTTACATACTTATTAAATATCTTATTCATACCATTTCTATAATATTCTCTTTCTTCTTCTGTATAACTATATGCATATATATGCTCATAGTTGAATTTCTTTAGTGTTGTTAAGGCGATAAATACTTTTTCACTCATCTTAATATATGGTTTATCCATACTTTCTCTTATAATATCCATTATTATAGAATTAACAATTTCTTTATTAGTAGATCCAATTACTTCTGTTATTTCTTTAGGAATATCTTCTCTTTTTATTTTACCTAATGTAATTGCATCTTCTATATCTCTACCAATATATCCAATAATATCACTTATACGTACTACACAACCTTCTAAAGTCATTGGTGAATATTTTTTAGATTTTTCTATATCAACATAAGATTCTTCAAACTCTCTTAATACTTCTTCTTTTGTCTTAGACATTGGTTTATATATTGGATCTAGCATTTCTCCATTATGACACATAATACCATCTAATACTTGAATACTTAGATTTAATCCTTTTCCTTCATTTTCTACAAAAGCGTAATGTCTAACTCCTTGTATATTATGAGCAAAGTATTCTCCTAATTCACGTCTTGTGATTTCATCTAAGTACTTTTCACCTAAATGTCCTAAAGGAGTATGTCCTATATCATGACCTAAGGCAATTGCTTCTATTAAGTCTTCATTTAGATTTAGTGCTCTACCTATAGTTCTAGCTATTTTACTTACTAGTTGAACATGTATCATACGTTTAGTAATGTGATCATTTTCTTTAAAAGAATATACTTGTGTTTTGTCTAAGTATCTTGAATAACTAGATGTATGTATCATTCTATCTATATCATGGAAGAATGCTGGTCTTATATCTTCATCATCTTCATGTAGTCTAATTGCATCACTGCTTTTAGTTGCATACACTGATAATTCTTTTTCTTTATTTAAAAAATTATTTTTTGCTTCAGTTATATAATCCATACTATTCTCCTTTCTTGATTAGTCTAATCATAGAATATTCTGGTAACTCTCTATCAATCTTTAATTTCAATACTTGTTCTGGATGACGAGCTACATCTAGTTTATTCATATTCTCATCGAATATTTCATCTATTGTATAATTAATTACTTCATTATCTGGAGTAAATATTTCTACTTCATCTTTTGGTTCGAAATAGTTTCTTTCTACCATTATTAAACATTTATTTTCTTTATCATAACCAGTAATTAATCCTAAGTAATCTTGATTAGATAATTCTTGTCTACCGGTATAGTATTGATCAGAAAAATCTGCTTCATGAGTAAAGTAATGAGTTGATACTTCTCTATTTGCTACTCTACTTAATCTATCTTCTAATACTTCCATTCTCTCTTCTGTTAGAGTATTATCATATAATCTATCTATTATTTCTCTATATGTACCTATTACGGTTGCGAGATAGTATATAGAACGCATTCTACCTTCTACTTTTAGGGAACGTACTCCAATATCAATTAAATCTTTAATATGACGTGCCATGTTTAAATCTTTAGTTGCTAGAGTAAAATCTTTTTCTTCATCTATACCAAATGCAAATCTACATACTTGTGCACATCCTCCACGATTAGCATCTCTATTAGTTACATAGTTTGATAAGGCACATCTACCTGAAAAACATGTACACATAGCTCCATGAATAAATACTTCTATATCTACTCCTGTTTTATCTACTACTTCTTTTATTTGTTCTTTATTTAATTCACGTGCAAGTACTACTCTATTTATTCCTTCTTTTTTAAAGTACTCTACAGATTTATAATTACATGCACCATTTTGAGTAGATAGATGAGCTTCTACTTGTGGATAATTTTCTTTAATATGTGAAATAATAAATGGATCACTTACTATAAAGGCATCTATACCAGCATCTACTACATCTTTTATGTATTCTTCTACTCCATCCATATCTTCATTATGGAATACTATATTTAACGTTAAATAAACCTTTTTGTTTAGTTTATGAGCAAAGTCACATGACTCTTTTATTTGTTCTATAGAAAAGTTAGTAGCATTTGCTCTAAGACTATATTGTTGTCCTCCTATATATACTGCATCTGCACCATATAATAGATTTATTTTTAATCTTTCAATATCTCCTGCTGGAGCTAATAATTCTACTCTCTTATCCATTTTTCTTCACCTTGTATATAGTCTTTTTAAAGAAGAAATTTGTAAAATCTCCTAACTTCTTATATTTATCTATATACCCTTCATCAGTACATTTATTACTTATATAGTCTTTTGTATCTTTTACTAACTCATAGAAAGTATCTTTATCAATACCATATTCTCTTAATACTATATATTTACAATCTACATTATATAAATCTTTTATAATACTTGTACCATTAACTACTCTATCTAAGAAGAAATCTGTACCATTAGAATCTTCATTTACTATATATTTTTCTTTAGTCATTTTTTCTTCAATAATAATTGAATCTTTCTTTTTTTTACCTAAGTCACTATAGAAATTAGATACTAATTTTCTCTTAGAGAAAGCTACTGATGGTAGACCAATTACTTCTACCATAGATGTAATAGATGAATTAGTAATTATTTCTTGCATTTCTTCTAGAGTTATTTCTTTACCTAATAAAGCATACTTGCATCCTTTTTCATTATAGTAATTACATGTTTTATAGTTATTTACCATATGAGTAGATGACCATACTAAATCTGTTTTTAGATCCAATTCTCTATGTAGTTCTAATACTGCAGTATCATAAAAGAATATACCAGTAATATTTAATTTATCTAATTCTTTTAAAATATTAGATAATGGTTCTATATCTTCATTCATTAAATTTTTATTAATACTTATAAATATTTCTTTAGTAGGATTATTATCTTTAATAGTTTTTATTTCGTCTATTGTATAATAATTCATACTTTGGACAGAGTAATCTTTTAAAGCTAAGATTATTCCATCTGAATCTTCATATTTATCTTTCTTTGTTATAGGCTCTATTAATATTTTCATACTCCACCTCTTTCGTACATATTATACTCGATTTAAAAGAAAAAAGAAAGCTTTCGCTTTCTATTCAGTTAATTCAAAAATAAAGCTATCTTCTGTGAAATATTCTTCTTCTCCAAATATTGAAGAATAGATAAATGGTTTATATACAACTAACTTACCATCTTTGATATAGTAATTGATATCTTCTAGGTAATCTGTTACTCCTCTATATCCTAAATAACAATTATAGTCACATTCCATTTCTTCTATATATCCTTGTGTTACTTCATCTTTATACATTTCTAAGAATCTATTATGGATTCTTGCATAAATAATATCATTATTAACATTAAAGTATTTTATTAAATCTTCATCTGATAAAGATTCTCTATTTTTAAGACTAACATTGTATGTTTTAAATATCATTTTAGCTGGTAATTCTTTAGTATTAATTACTTTAATAACTAGTGATAAATAATTACCATTAATACTATAATCATATTTTAATTTTATATCATCTGAATTTACATATTTATTACAATAATCTACGATACTTTCATTTAATGATTTAATATCTGAAGAATTTATATTAATATATGGAACTTCTTTACTATTTTGATTATATCTTGTATATACTATTCTCTCACTTTTATCTACTTTCATGTAGTTATAATTTTTCATATAACTTTTATATACTTGTGTTGCGATTATTACTATGATTGATAGTATACATAGTATTAATAATCTTATTACTTTTGGTCTATCTAAATTTTTCTCAGTATCTCTTTCTTCTAGCCTTCTCTTCTTAGGAGAAGTATTTGTATTTATAATCATCCTACTTACCTCCTAATAAACGCCTTTTATTCTCATTATACCTTTAAAGTTTCCTGCTTTTGAATAATCACTATCTACTACAATACCTCTTTGAGTATTAGCAGCATGTATTATTTGTGAGTCATTACCTGTGAAGATTGCGACATGTCCATCATACATAGCAAGGTCTCCTGCTCTAATATCTCTATCATTAGTTATTAATGTATATTTACTTGTATCTGCCCACATAGCATCAGTAGTTCTAGCTAAACTTATACCGTAATGGCTATAAACACCTTGTACAAATCCACTACAATCTGTTGGAGTGTATGGAATAGATCCATTCCATTGACCACCATATTTGTATGGTTGACCTTTAAATTTAAAGGCATAGTCTACAATACTTTTACCTGTATCATTACCTAAACCAGATGATGTTTTTTGTTCTGCTGGTTTTTGAGCAAATAGATTAATTCTAGTTCCATCATATTTTGAATTATATGTACCACTACTTGTTCTTTGTAGTTCTGCCATATCTCTTGCACTATTCCAACATGCAGCTATTTGAAAATCTTCACTCTCTGGAAGATTTGACATTGCTATATTAACAAACACTGGTACTATGAAAACAAAAATAGCTGCTAAAAATCTATTTTTCATTTTCTTCATACCATCTTTAGCTTCTGGATTACCAATTAATCTAATAAGACCTATGGTAATCATTAATATCAAAAGTATTGGAACTATTAATTGAAATAAGTCCATTAATCTCCTAACTATATCTATAATAGTAACCATTCCAGGGTCACTACAGCAACTTCCTATATCACTATTACAATCTAGTATATATATGTAATTATTCATATCTTTACTACCTGCCTATCTACCTTATAATTATAATTTACTTCAAATTTTTAATACTTTCAACAAAAAACGTACTTTTAACTAAAAAAATTAATGATTTCTCATTAATTTTTCTTATCAATACTGATTGCTAAGCCATCACCGATATCTTTAAATGTTGTATCAAATTCTTTATTAGTATCTAAGAAATTTTTATATTCTTTAATTTTTCTTACTAATTGACGAAGATTTCTACTTTCTATTTCTTCTTCTTTTTTATCAACTAGTCCATGGAATTTCATATTATCTGTGATAATTACTCCACCTGGAATTAAATTATCTTTAAATTTCTCAAAGAATTTAATATTTTGTGCTTTAGCTGCATCAATGAATATAAGATCATAATCTCCTTCTATTTTTACTTCTAAAGCATCATTATAGATTAAGTTGATTCTATCTTCTAGTTCGGCTTTTTTTACATTTTTAATTGCTTCTAAAAATCTTTTCTCATCACGTTCTATTGTTGTGACTTCTACATCATCATCTGTATATGCCATCATTATTGATGAGTAAGCAATTGCTGTACCTATTTCTAGTATTCTTTTTATTTTATTTTTAGTTATATAGTTTGTGAGGAAAGATATTCCTTCATCACTCATTATTGGTACATTATTTTCTTCTGCGTAGTCTTTCATTGCTTTTATTAAGTCATTATTTTGTTTTACCATATCCAGTCACCCTTCTGTTTAATTTCAGCAACTTTAGCTTCATGTTCTTTCATGGTCTTTGTAAAATAAATTTTTCCATATTTATCAGCTACAAAATAGAAGTAATCATTTGTATCTGGATTAATACTTGCTTCTATACTTGAATCTGATGGATTACATATAGGACCTATAGGTAATTTACCACCCATATTAGATCCTCTAGTATTATATGGATTAGTTATTGAAAATTCTTGTGCTGTTAGATCTGTTTTCATAGATTTTTGTACTGCATAATAAGTAGTAACATCACTACCTAAATTCATTCCAATATTTAATCTATTATTGAATACTCCAACTATAGCTTTTCTATTTTCTGTATTAGTTCCTTCAAGTTCTACAATAGATGCCATCGTTAATGTTTCATGAATGTTTGCTTCTGTTAATTCACTTTTAAATTTTTCTAATCTTTTTTCTTCTTCATCTAATAATCTCTTTATTATATCTTTAATACTTGCATCTTTTTTGAAGAAATATGTATCAGGAGCTAAGTATCCTTCTAGTGGATAATAGATATTTGTATTAAGAATAGAGTCTGTTAAGAACCAATAATCTTTAATTAAAGTAGATATATATGTCTTATCTTGCATTAATTCTATTACATCTTCTTCATCATAATCAGTATTCTTAGCTATTACTTCTGCATAAGAAGTTATTCTTTCTCCCTCTTTAAAAGTTAATACTAATGCTTCAGGATCATAAGTGCTTCCTTTTTCTAAAGATTTAACTATTTCATCTAGATTCATACTTTTAGATAATTTGTATGTAGATGCTTTAAGAGATTTCTTACTATTATATCTTACATAGAAAGAAAAATACATCTCATTTTTTATTAGATTATTTTCTTTTAAAATACTGGCAATTTTCCTAGTAGATGACCCTGATGGAATCACTACTTCAATACTAGTATCATCTTTTTTATCAACAGGTTG
>JAUNMV010000056.1 GCA_030531695.1 Bacilli bacterium
AGTTAACTTTGTACTTATAGATGTTTTATTAATAATACTAGGATATATTAAACCTATTACAAATAATATTATATTTAGTATTACTATAAGTAGTTTTCTTTTATTGATACTTCTTTTTAATCTTAGTTTATTCATATTATATATTATTCTATTAGAACAATAATTTTACTTTTTTATTATTTTATTTTATAATTATTATTGTATAAGTTGAGGTGATATGATTGAAAACTAATAAAATGATTAAGTTTATGTCTATCTTCTTAGTTATAATAATGGTACTTGCATTTATATTACCATTAGTACTAAGCTTTATGGGACTTAAGTAAAAATACAAATCATCAGATTTGTTTTTTTATGCAAAAAAAAGACTATTTTTCTATATAGCCTTCTATTTCTGGTAATATGTCATTATTAAATCTACTATGAACATTATATTTATTAACTATATCATTTACTCTTTTAGTATCTTTTGCTAGATATAGCATTAATAGTCCACCTACTCTATTTGTTATATATTCATCTAGTTTTCTTCTATCTTCTTGAGTAATATTGTATTTTCTATAAATATCTAGAATTGGACCATTTCCATAAATATAATTAGTTAAGGAAGCAGTTATTAATTCTATTTGTTTACTATGATCTTTAATATGTACTTTTGTCCATACTTTCATATACATCAGTCCCTTTATGAGTTATTATTCTAACATAAAGGTATAAAAAAAGAAAGAATTACTTTAAGAAAGGATTCTTTCTAAATTCATCTAATAATGTAGATTCTTCGTCATGACCTGGATATATTTTAATATTACCATCATATTTCTTTATTTTTTCTATACTACGAGCCATTTCATTAGAGTCTCCTCCAGGAAGATCTGTTCTACCTATACCATTTTTAAATATAAAGTCTCCTATAAACATTACTTGTTCTTCTTCAAAGAAGAATGTTACAGAGTCCTTAGAATGTCCTGGAGTATGGATACATTTAAAAGTAAACTCTCCTACTTTGTATTCTTTTTCTTCCAAGTTAGATCTTTTAAATATTTTAACGCTTCTTTTAGTTAGAAAGTTTCTAAGAGCTCCTATATGATCTGAATGAGAATGTGTTATTAGTACTCCTAATACTTTATTATCTCCTATCACTTGTCTTATCTTATCATATTCAGCTCCCGGGTCTACTACTAAGCATTCATTATTTTTTATTAGTACATAACAGTTTTCTTCTAATACTCCTACTACTACTTTTTCTATTTGCATATTAATCCTCCTGTTTTAATACCTTACTTATATAAATATAGTTATAATTCTTATCTAATTTAAATGTATATATATAAGTACCATTTTTTAATGTTTCTGGAATTGCTTGTCCTTCGTTAGCTGAATAATATACTTCTTCTTCTAGTGTTATTATTGATTCTTTTGATGTAGCTTTTACTAGTTTTTTTTCTACCTTATAGATTGTAGTGGCTTGTGTTGTACAGAATCCTTGTACATATTCATTACGTGATTCTATATATTGATATCCTCCAATACAGTTTCTTCCTATTTGGATATTTGTATATTGGAAGTCTTCTTTTTCTCCAAATAGCTTAGTATATTCTACTAATAATGATTCTTTCTTAAAAGCATTAGGTGTCTTTTTATCTGCACTATTACAAGTAAATGGAATCATTTGAGAATTATCAAAACCATCACAATTTGATTCAAATATTTTATCGTGTGGTATAGCTCTATAAGCTAAATACATTTTTAATGATTCATTTAGTGTTGGTTCTGCGATATCTTCTCTGATATTAGTTTTTACTTTGCTATATAAATCTAAAACAACTGGATTATCTAATGGTAATTCTTTTGCTTCTCCTAATGTAGTTATTGGACTTGATAAGCTATTTAACTTATTAATTGTATTCATAGTTGTATATTTACTATAACCTATATATGCTCCCATAACTAACAATACTAGTAATAAGAATCTAGCTAAGATGTTCTTTTCTCTTACAGGTTTTTCTATTACTACTGGAGAGGGTGCTTCTTCTTGTTTTTCTTTTTTCTTTTCCCAGACTGGTTCTTCTCTTTTTGGTATTTCTTTTGGTGCATTTTCTGGATCTAATTTATAACTTCTGGCAGCTTTTATTTCTTCTTTCCCTACTCCATTTGGAGTTGGTACTGCGGGAGTATTATTTATTTCATTATTAGTTGTATTATTAACCCCATTATTCATACTTTTCACCTATCCTACTATAAAAATTATAATAAAAATAGTAGTTTTTTTCAATAGTAAAAGAAGTCTACTTTTTAGACTTCTTTTTCTTCTTTTTCTTTTTCTTTTCTTTATTAGATTCATTACTTGATGGCATTTCTCTTTTGATAAATCTCATTTCTTTCTTAATAGCTGGTCTATTTTCTTTTACTATTTCTATTAATTGAAAGAAGAAATCTCTATATATAAAGATATTAATTACTAATATAAAGTAATATAATAAATACATTTGAAATTTATATGGATTTACTCCAGCAAAAATATGATATGTTGTATATCTGTTATATACTATTAGATTTAACATAAATAATATTAATGGTAATATTATCCATCTAAATATATAATTCTTTTCCTTTAATGTATTTGTATCAATTACATCTTCTAATTTAGATAATTCTATATTATAAGTATTTATTTGTTTTCTTAGATTATCTAATATTTTTATACAACCTAATAACAATAGATATATTACTAATAGAATTATTGTAAGTATTAATTTTACTTTAAATAGATAGATAAATGAAATTACTAATATTATTAAATCTTGTATTATTTCTATGTTTCTATAATTATTTTTAGTTTTCTTTCTTATTAATATATTTATTACACTTACTAGTATTAATAATAATAATAATATTGATATTTTAATAAATGTTTTTAATATATAACTACTTTTATGATTATTAATATTGTATCCTAAGTTTTTATATTCTAGTTGTGTATCTTTTATTACTAATTCATATAATTCTTTATCATTATATTTTCTTAGTTCTTTTCTGGCATCTTTTAGTATTTTTTCTTTTTGATCATTGTTTAATCCTACTAACACATTATATATATTTTGATATTCTGTTACTGCTAGAACCTCTTGAGAACTTGTTTGCAGTCCTTGATAAAATAAATAATGCATTGGGACTGTTTCTTTGGTGATTCTTTCTATTTCTTTTTTGTCATATTTTTTCTTTATTGTATAAAGATCTTTTTCTTTGTTATACTTATAGGCTTTATCAAAAGTATCAAAGTCTTCTAATTTCATTAAGGCAGCATATTTATCATATGTTTTAGCTGTTATTGTATCTAGTACCTTATTATTAAATCCTTTATTTTGAAAACCTGTATAGTATAAGTCTGTAATAGTATTCTTTAATAATACTAATAGTATTACTTGTATTATTACTATTATAAAATATGTTTTCTTATTAAATAACTTTTTCATATACCCTCCTAATTGCATTATAACACAAAAAAAGACCTTGAGAGGTCTAATTTAAATTATATTTAGATACTTCAGCACACTTTCCATTATCATATGCATAACAAGGATATACGTATTGTTCTTGCTGCATACCATCTATAATATCTATTTTATCTACGACTATTGCAAGATGTTTAAAACCTTTTGTATCTTCAAACTCTTCTAGAGTACCTTCTATTTCATACCATTCATCCGGATCTATTTTTTTATCATATTTAAAGAAGAAGCCTACATAACTAGCATCTGCTGCACAGCATGTAATTACATATCTACCAATTGAATAATAGTTATTAGGTAACATAGTTTCATAATCTACTAAGAACCCTATTACTCTCACTCTTTTTCCTAAATATTTAGTTGCTCGTTCATCAAAAGATAAATAGTCTGATAAAGTTACAAATGATTCATCTTTTATATCAAAATATATATCATTGCCATCTTTTGCTTCATCTTCTTTTATAGATATAACTGGTTTATCCGATTTATTATTTTTATTTGTAATAGTTGTATTCTTTTTATTTATTATTCTATTTTCTGCCAATGATGTTGTTAATCTGCCATTACCACTAAATATAAATATTATTAATGGTAATAATAGTGCTAAATCTATTATTTTAAACTTATAATGATTATCTTTATTTATTAAAGATACTATACCTATTATTAATAATATAATTGAAGCTATTATTACATAGATAAACATAGATTTTGCTAGATAATTTTTTATATTATTACTTATTAATAAATATATTAATAAAATACTATAAGCTATTGAGATTATACTTAGATATTTATTTTTCATATAAGGATCACCCCTATACTAAATATAAATATTATAATAAATATTAAACTTATTAATGTATATACAAACTTTTTATTATAATTACCTAATAATACAAATGTATTTTTTATATCTATCATTGGTCCTACTAATAAGTATGCTAATACTGATGTTGTACTAAATTGGGATAATAAACTCTTACCTACAAAGGAATCAGATGTAGAACAAAGACTTATTAAGTATGCAAATATCATCATAGTAATTATAGAAAATACTTGATTATTATTAAATACTGTTATCACTCCTCTAGGTATTGTTGTTTGGAATATTGCTGTTATAAAAGCTCCTAACATTAGATATTTTAATACGTCATACATATCTAACATTGTATGGTTAATTACACTAATTAATTTATTATCTTTATGATGTTTACAACAAGCACAATGATCTTCATCACTATTATTTATAGTTATGTCTTTATCTTTATAAATTATTCCTAGAATTATACCTATAATTAAAGATATTATTATTCCAAATATTAATCTATACCAGAATATTTCTGGATTAGTTTTATAGAATGCTGTATAAGTCGATAGTAAAACTATAGGATTAATTATTGGACTTGCCAACATAAAGCTTACTGCAACATTTATTGGGACTTTTTTCTTCAATAATCTTTTAGATACAGGTATTACTGCACAATCACATGCAGGTATAAAGAATCCTAATAATACTCCTACTATACTACCTAAGATTTTATTTTTAGGTAGTAGTTTAGCTATTTTGTCATTACTTACAAATACTTCTATTATTGAAGATATAAGGCTTCCTAATAAAATAAAAGGTAAACTCTCTAAAAATATTGATAAAAATATGATTGATAAATTCTTCATAGTGTCTCCTTATATAATAATATCTACTATTATACCGATAACTACCCCTACTATGTATATAAATGATAATATTCCTATATTCTCTTTTTTATTACTATTACTTTTAAATAACATTAATATACCTAAACCACTACCTGTAAGTAGTCCTGATAATAATGTACCTACTGTAATCATATTTTGTAGATATAATTCTGTCATTATTACACTACTTGCACAGTTTGGAATTAATCCTATTAGACTAGCTACAAAATAAGTAAATATATTTTTATTTAATAGGAATTTAGATAATGCTTCTTCCCCTATTGTTTCTATTACTATATTTAATACTATATTTACTATTAATATAAAGAAAGCTATCTTTAATGTGTGTATTAATGTAGATTTAATAATACCATCTTCGCAATGACAATCATCATGTTCACAATGAGCATGTATCTCTTCTTTTAGAAGAACCTTTTTCCTTCTATAGAATAAATCTACTAATAGACCTACAATTACTCCTACAATGACTTTAAAACCTACAATTTTTAATAATGTTCCGATATTGGCATGTTCACTTAACATGATTGGCAACATTTCATCACTTGTGGATAGAAAAATTGCGATTAAAGTACCTGTAGTTATTATTTTAGAAGCATATAAATTAGAAGCCATTGTACTAAAACCACATTGTGGTACTGCTCCTAAGATTCCTCCTAATAATGGTCCTACTTTTTTACTTTTAGTTAATATATTTTCTGTTTTATTATTTAATTTATGTTCTAATATTTCTAATATTAGAAATGTTATTAATAAATATGGAAGTAATTTTATAGTATCTATTACTCCATCTATTATACAATCTAGCATTATTTATCTCCTTTTGAACAATTATTACATAAGCCATTTATAATAATATGATCTTTGTTTGGCTTAAATTTATGATTTTTAGTAATATGATTAGTTAGTTCTTTTATACAATCACAATCTACATGGATTAATTTTCCACAATCAGAACATTTTAAATAGAAATGATTATGACAATTACATTCTTCTAAGTATTGATAATATGTTGTATTATCTTCCCCTATTGTTTTATTTAATACCTCATCTGTAACTAATTTATCTATATATCTATATATTGTAGTTAGACCTATTTTTTTATTTAGATCATTATAAATATCTTTAGCACTAAATTCACTATTTCTATTTTTTATAGTTTCTAAGATTAAATCTTTTTGTTTAGTATTATAGCTTTCACTTCTTTGCATAGTTATCTCTCCAATATGAAAATGATTTTCATATTAATTATACTTATATTTTATAAAAATGCAATAAAAAATAAGAAGTTTTTACTTCTTATTTAATTCATCAAACATATTAGCCATTGTTTCACTATTATGAGTTAGTTTTTTTATTGTAAGATCTTCACATTTATTATTAGCTAGTCTTAAATTATTTTCACTAGATAATAAGGCTTCTTTTGTCTTTTGAAGATGATCTATTGTCTTATCAATTTCTTCTATTGCTTTATTAAATTTTTCAGAAGCTAATCTATAGTTTCTACCAAAAGCCTCTTTAAAAGTATTCATATTTTCTTCAAAGTTAGAAATATCTATATTTTGATTTTGTATTACCTTTAATTCTTTCTTATACTCTAATGCATTTAATGAAGTACTTCTTATTAATGTAATTAGTGGTATGAAGAATTGTGGCCTTATGACATACATCTTATCATACTTATATGATACATCTACTATACCAGTATTATAGTATTCATTATCAGCTTCTAATAAAGATACTAATACAGCATATTCACAGTTCTTTTCCTTTCTATCTTTATCAAGCTCTTTAAAGAAATCTTCATTCTTATGTTTTGTAGCTGTTTCATCTGCTTCATTTTTCATTTCAAACATAATAGAAGTTAACTCTATTCCATCATCGTCATAATCTCTAAAGATAAAATCACCTTTTGAACCAGTTTTAGCATCGTTATCTTTTTCAAAGTAAGCATTTTTAAATAATGGTCTTAATTTATTAAATTCTGTATTACAATGTACTTCTAGTGATTCTCCTATCATCTTAGTAGATTGTTTAGCTTTAAAATCCTTATAGTAAGCTATTTGTTCATCTTTATTTTTTATCTTATCTTCGTAGTTTTCTATTAAACTTTTTTCTTTTAATAAATATTCATTCTTATTTAATTCTATTTTATTATTTAATTTATTTATTTCTTGATCTTTTTCTGATACTACTTCTTTTATTTCTAGTTGTTTTTCTGTATCTTTATTATTTAATTTATTTTTTAATTCTACTATTTCTAATTCTTTTTTATTAATAATTTCATTTAGTTCTTTCTCTTTTATTTGTTCAGCTATTTTTACTGCATTTTCTTTATCAATTTTATGTGTATGATCACGTAATTCTATTTCTTTATTAAATTCATTATCTCTTATTTGTTTTACTATACTTGCGTAATCATTTTCATTTATTTGGAATACTGTTCCACATTTAGGACACTTTATTTCATTCATTTAATATAATCCTCCAGTTCTTTATCAAATTGTACATATTTAGCATTATAGCATCTAATTACTTCTTTTTTCTTATTAAGTACTAAGTATACATCATCATTCTTCTTAACTTCTACAAATTCTTTTTTAGGTACTCTTAGTTCTTTCTTATATTTTTTAAAAGTTAGTGTTCTTAATCTATATGTACTTCTATAATCTAGAGTTTTATTTATTTCATCTATTTTATCTTTTTGAATTATAAAGTTACCATAATCTATATCACTAGCTATCTCTATTTTCTTTCTATTAAATATTAATAGTATTGTTAGTGGTATTATAAATAATAATATACTTATTCCTACTATTAATAGATTTAATGATACTATACCC
>JAUNMV010000057.1 GCA_030531695.1 Bacilli bacterium
TTTTTAATTCTTTGTATGTTACAAAAGCTATAATACCTAATCCACCTATTAGTAAATATAAATAGAATGGTATTTGACTCCATAATTGTCTTAATTGATATACTATGTTAGCTACTGTTACTAAGATACCCATTATAAATAGTTTTTCATATTCTTTTAAATAGAATCCTGCAAATATTAATAATATACCTACAACACCTACGTATATACCAACTATCCATTCATTAATGAAGAATACTTGTGATAATACAAATATTGTTCCAAATATACATAAGAAGTCTTTATCATTTTTAGACTTACAGAAGTATTTTAATATTAAATATAAGGCATAGAACTCTAAGATATTAATTAGTACTCTCTCATAAGTATATCCATATTCCATACTCTCTATTGCATAAACTAAAGGTATTATAATTGCGAAATTATTAATCTTAGTAAATGATTCATTATTATGAAATACATATAATAATATAGTATAAATTAATAATACTATTAATGAATTTAATATACCTATTCCAGTTAAATCAAAGAATAATACTCCGAAAGATATATCTAATGTAATAGCAATATATAATATCTTATTAATACTTTGTTCATTATTATTGATATTTCTAATAAATAAACATACTAATGGTACTAAAGTCATTAATTGAACAAATGAATCTTGATCAATCATATTTATGAATGTAGTTAAAGCTGTAGATATAATAATTGACATTAAGTATATAATTTTTTCTTCTTCTTTTATATATACATATACTAATGTAAATATTAGTGTTAATACTAAGAATACATAATTATATCCAATCTCAAATAATTCTGATATATGATTTACAAAATAACCTATAGAAAGAACTTCAAGAGATATAGATATAGGTAAGAGATATTTATCTACAATATCATTATTATTTAAAAATCTATTTACTATGACATAGCCTAAATAGATAGTTGCGACTATTACAACATCTACTGAAGTAAGAGCAAAAGATGCACAGAATAATACGAATGTAGATGCAGAATATATACAATTATTAATTGTAGTTGTTTCTTTATATTTATATAAGAAATTATATTTAATTAATACTGATAATATTGTTGTTAGAATCATTATTATAATTGTAGAATATTCAAATCCATGAACTAATATAGCTACATATATTAATAAGTAATCACCTATAGTTGTTAAAATACTTAATGGTATATTATCTGTTCTCTTAGATAGATATGTAATATTACACATATTTAATAATGTTAAGATAGTTACTATTGTTTTATATTCTGATCCAAATAATGTAACCATTTTAAATGCAAAGTAATAACTTAATATTGTATTAAATCTATTAATTGAAGATTCTCTATTAGTAATTATATTAATTACTAAACTTATTGATACAAATATTAAATAGATTACTTCTTCAGGTAATTGTAATCCTAGTAACATATAATATATACCAGTAAATACAAATAAATATGTTGTGTATAATAAACTATCATGATTATATTTTAAATAACTAATTGCAGTAATAATTGCTAAGAAGAATATAGTTATTCCATACATGATTTCTTTATAAGCACCATGATATGATAATGGTTCTCCTAATAAACCAAAATAACCTATTCCTACTATAATAGCAAAATAGAATGACATACTTAAGAACCAATACATAATAGATGTTCTTTTAATATTAAGCTTCTTCTCTGTAAATGCTGACAATCCTAAGAATGCTGTTCCTAATAATAGTAAAGTTACTAATTTAATTATGTCTGTAATAACAGCCCATGAAGTAGTAGCAAATAATATTCCTGATACAAATACCATTCCTACTCCTAATTTTAGTAGTAAATCAATTTTTTTACTTTCTGGATCTATTTCTTCTTTTTCTCCTCCAGAATCTTTTGTTTCTTTATATGTTCTCTCTTTATCTAATTCATTAAGAGACATAAAAGTAAATACTCCAGCAATGACATTAAATAATAGTGATGCGATTGCTGTTACAATTAGGAATGTTCTATTTTCTAATACATCATCTTGATATGATAATGAATATAAAATAAATCCTAGTACTAATAGTCCAATACTAAATATGTTGACATTGAATAAAGCCAATCCATATATAATATCTGCCAAAGCTGCGATTCTTAAAAACTTTCTTCCTTGTTCCATACTCCTACCTACTCCTTCATATTCTAATATAATTATATTTTATTATTCTACTATTGTAAATTACTTAATACTTCATCAATACTACTTTTTGGAGTAGATGCTCCTGCCATGATACCAATATTATTAAATTTTTTTAATTCATTAAAATTTAAGTCTTTATATGTTTCTACTAAGTATGTATTAGGACATACTGATACTGCTACTTCATATAGTTTTTTCGTATTAGAAGAATTCTTTCCACCTATTATTATCATACAATCTGAAGCTTTTGCCATTTCTAAACATTCTTGTTGACGTAGATGAGTTGCATTACAAATAGTATTTTCAACTACTAAGTTAGGAATTTCTTTCTCAAGTACATTTACTATTTCATCAAATAATGATTCTTTAATAGTTGTTTGAGCAAATATTACTACATCCTTATAATTATTATCTTTAATAGTATTAATTACCTCATCTAAATCATCTAATCCTTCTACTACTACACTACTTTCTCCACAGAAACTGATTGTACCTATAACTTCAGGATGCACTTTACTACCTACTAAAATAATATAGAATCCTTTATCTTTATATTCACTAACTTTATCATGTATTTTTAATACTTTTGGGCATGTTAAATCTAATAGATTAATATTTCTTCTATTTGCTTCTTCATATATAGAATTAGCTACTCCATGAGCTCTAATAATAACATTAGAATTATCTTCTACTTCAGATAATGATTCTATAGTCTTTAATCCTTTTTCTTCTAAAGATTCTATTACTTGTTTATTATGAACAAGTTCTCCTAAACAATATAAATTATCATATTCATTTAAATACTTTTCTGTTTTAGTTACTGAGTTAGTTACTCCTCCACAAAATCCTGCATACTTACCTACTCTTACCATATTAATTCTCCTTAATCCATTTAATATCTTCTATTGATTTATCTATATTAAATCTACCATTACCTACTGGATAGAATACAGAATAACACTTATATTTATTCTTACCTATAGTTTTAGTAAACTCTTGTTTACGACACCCAGATACACTTATTTTTTCTCCTAAAAAAATAGAACTAACTTGATTACCAAATAATATTATTTTCTTAGGATTAACTATTTCTATTTCTTTTTCAAATAGTTTTAAATAATCAATAAAAACACTATCATTTAAACTTCTAGCATCTGTTTGAGTACACTTAGCTAGATTAGTTATATAGTATTTATTTCTAGTTACTTCAGAATAAACTTTATTACAAAAATCTATATCCCAATCAGCTGGTTTTTTACTTTTAATTTCTTTATATAAGGATTCATTAAATAAATCTACTGCAAAGAATAAATCCCATATGTTTTTAGTACCTAACCATGGGGAACGCGGACCAGTCCAATTAGGATCTGATGCGATATTTCTACCTGTAGGATTCATAAATACAAAGCATATATCTGGGTTATTAGAGCATCCTCCATTATATATTGAATTTAATTTTTTATCTCCATACTTTTTTTGTAGCTTATCATATTTTATGTTTATTTCTTCTAATGTCATGTACTACACCTCATAACTATAATATCATACTTTTACAAATAAAAAACTGGGATGTTTTCCCAGTTATTATTCAGCACAAGCAAGAGGTGTTTCTTTAACATTATTGTTTGAGTTATTAGATATTGTAGGTACTAATGTTCCATTCTTAAATGTAGTGTTGTAGTAATAATATGTTGCTTGTTGATTATCATTATTATAGTCTCCTAATGTTAAAGTTCCTGTATACGTACTATTGCATATATAGATTTTACTATTACTAAAAGTTGCGATATTTGTCCCTATATAATAGCCACTTACTATTGAACTATTATAAATATTAGTTATTGTACTGCTAGCTTCTATTGTAACTGGCATGTGATTTCCATTATTACGTATTGTAGTTTTATAGACGTTTATATTTGTATTTGATGTGTGAGCTGAAAGTGTTATTGCTCTATCTCCATCTATTATTGATTGTTTAATGGTAAAATTACCACCGCCTCTTATTGTACTACCAAGGGTACTATTATTATATCTTCCAATATGTGCGTTAGTAATTGTACATGATGAATTTCCAGTACAATCTAATAATCTTTGTTGGGTTGTTTTCATTTCCCCTGTTTTATTATCATCTTTTATTTTTAGTATTCCATTAACTGTTAGTTGTGGTTGGTCATTTCCTGTTGTAAATGTATATACTTTTTTATTTAAATTAAGAATTATGTTTTGATTAGTTTCTATAGTAAGTCTAGTATCAGTAATTGCATCTTGTAGTATGGCCATATTTGTTACTTTTGTAGATGAATTAGTTACTGCACTTGCAAGAGATGGTTCAATTCTACATGTTGCATCTTGCTTAATCTTACTTAGTACTATTTTGTCATTTGTATCAGTAGAAGGTTCTACTCCATTATTACAAGCTATTACTTGATCAGTACTTTCTATTGGAAAATCATCTAAAGTTACTTCTTGTTCTAGATTAGATACTTGTATATTTTTAATTGAGCCATTTTTAGTTAGTGTAACTGTATTAAATGACTCTTCTGGTAAATAGAAATTAGCAGATACAGTAAGATTTATATTTACTGCTGAAGTAGGATATAAGTCTGTTGCACGTAATTTTTTATATTCTAAAGAAATGTGTACTTTCTTAGTTTCCCCTGCTTTTAATAGATCTCCTACTGCAGGAGTTGACTCATCTTCATACTCTACTTTCCATCTTAAGTAATTTTCTTGCTCTTGTGTTAATTGCGTAATATTTAAAGTATTAATTAGAGCTGGTACACTACCAGTATTTTTTAAGTCTACTGTGAATGCATATATATCTCCGGGGTTAATTAAATTTACACTCATATTCATAGTATTACCATTAGTAATAGTTGGAGTTGGATTTGTAATACTTCCTGTATCAAATACGGGATCAGCAAATCCTATACTCCAAGTAGTAGCTTTTCTTACTACATTACCTTGCATACTTAGATTACTATTAATTACTGAGTAGCCAATTCCTATAAATAAAAATAAGGCAAGTGATATTATGAAGAAAAATCTAGGAGTTTTTCTTTTTCTATATTTTCTATTCATAATATCACTTCCTTTCAATTCTAATTAATTATGTATGGATTATCCTGAGTTCCTATACCACTAGCTATTACTTGTGAATGATTTAGAGATATCATTGGTCTTATGTAATCAGTATAGTGAACATGGTGTCCTGATATTCCATTACCTTCTGCTAATATATATATTGATGATTGTCCATTTATTCTATATGGAGACATTGTCCATGTGTTTTCTCCTATCATTAAGTAGTTATCTGCTGTGTCTTTCCCTGCAAGATATGCTTCATCTACTGTGATAAGTGCAGATGGATAAGTTAGTTTTCCATTTCCTTCTGTCGTTTCTGTTTTCGTAAATGAATCATTTTTATTTGGACATTTTAAATTTATTTTACCTTGAGACATTCTATAGCCATTTTGGTATGTAGCATATGAAAGATTACCTCCATCTGGTAGAAAACCATTGTTTCTCAATTCTACTGTTTGAGCAGTAGTTTCCATATCCCTGTTATTACACCAAATTGTATCTTCTAAGTAATCTGAATATGTATGACCTAATGCCGTAATATTAGGTATTAAGTAATTAGCAAAGAAATTGTCAACAGCTTGTTTAGCAAGAGATGAATTAGTATTAGTTGTAAATTTTGCAACTGCATCCTCTATTTTATCTCCACCTGTTAATAATATGTGTGTACCTGTAGTTGAACCCTTTAAATACATATAAGAAACTGTACTACATTTTCCTGTATCATTATAGCAAGTATAGTGATGGGTATTTAATAGTGATGTATCACTTGTAGTATCTTGTAATACATATTTTCCATAATCGGGATCTGTAGAATCTGTTATATAGTTAACATCATTTCCGTATAAATAAGTATCTGATAAAGATCCACTTTGTATATAATAAGTTGGGCCAAGCATATAACCTATATAACTAACACTATTACTACCAGTACCATTAAATAGTGTTTGTGCTGCTGTTTTACCTGTTCCAGTTGCTGTACAATGACCACTTCCATCTGGTTCACCTGAATAAATTAATTTTGTTCCTCCTGTATCTGTTGTTCTTACTATTTGCCAACAGTATCCTGCAAATTTAACATAGTTATTATTTATATTACCTCTATAATAATAAATTGGATAAGTATCACCAGCAGATGAAGCAAATGTATATAATCCTTTTCCATTTGTGTCACTTGATACCTGTGAATAATTTATTCCAGTAGAACTTGATACATATTTACTTTTTACATTATCCATTACTGACATACATGCTAATCTATCATAGAGATTAGATTGTGTACAATCATACTTAGTTACAGTAATTGTACTTGTAGAATTTATATCACCATTAATATAGCTATAACCAACTATACCAGTCATAACTATAATTAATAAACAAATTGTGAATAATAAATTCTTGTTTATTTTCATTATATTACCTTTCTATATACCGTTTTTAAATAACTCAGAAAGTATTACACTCGGATAGCCTATTACTGGTATTTTTAATTTAACTACACCTATAACTTCTTTATGTGGAAGCAATTCATTATCTGGTGTATTATTAGCATCTCCTTGCACTATATAATAATATTTGTTCTTTTTCTTTTCTACTTGAACAATTCTATGAATTATTACTATACCATTAGATCTATAAGCTATTATTTCTCCTTTTTTTAATACATTATTTTTATGCTTACTAATTAATACTGCATCACCTTTATGAATTGCTGGTGACATAGAATCAGATCCTATACCTATTAAGAAATAATTGAATTTACCTGATATTAAGCAAGATATTATAAGTAATAATACTATTACTGGTATATCATTTTTTCTTAACATGTTCTTTTTAAAATCATACTCTACTCCATTAATCGCATCATCAATAGCTCTATAAGTAAATACTAATAGTAACATTGGTAGACCTATCTTAACTACTGAGTTAAAATAATCTCCAATATCAGGAATAATTGGTACTAAATAAATATACATATCTATTATTAGTCTAAATAATAATGAAGGTTTTAATCCTACATACCTATCTAAATATGTAAATGTATAGTTCTTCGCAATAATAGGAATTATTATTTGAGAAGCTGCTTTAAATAGTCCTTCATAACTACTTAAATCTTGTCCTGTAACCATTACTGTAATTTCAAATATGCAGATAGAAATTAATAAAATTATTCTTATTATTTTATTATCTCTATCAGAATTAATTACTATATATCTAAATAATTCTATACAAGTTAGAGTTATTAATAATGGTAAAATATTACCTATAATTGAAGTAAGATTTAATGCATAAGGGCTTTCTAAATATCCTAAGAATAAACCTGATCCATAGTAAATGGAAAAGAAGGCTAATAATACTACTATTTCTATTGTGATTATTGTTTTCTTTAATTCTGTAGGTTTATCTTTTTGATATCCAAAAAACAAATATGAAAGAAATACTATAAATGCAGAAAAAGCAGAAGTTATATATTCTGCATACATTTTATAATTATCAAAGATAACAAATTTATATAGTAATGAATATATAATAACTAGCACTAAGATAGTACTAATTTTATAAACACGCTTGTTCATTGTATCATCTCCGCTAGTATTCCTTCTATTATAAATTTTACTTTATATGCAATATTTTTTCAATAAAACAACCTATATTTAGATATTTATTGACAAATAAAAAACT